>NZ_JBQISV010000130.1:0-4514 GCF_056800975.1 Acutalibacter sp. | reverse complement strand
AAAAAGAAGATATGTTTACAGTCCAGAGACTGGGCAATCGCGGCAGGAGCAATGGGAATAATGCGGTTGAGCTTCAGCACACGAACCCCATACCCCTGTTTTCGCAAACACTCTGCCGCCTCCGCCGCAAAGGAAAAAATACGTCCATAGGTGACGACACACAAGGCCCCCTCTCCATAGACAGAGAAGGGCTCCGCTGTGTCACGGAACCAGGCGGGCTTATACAACTCCTTGCCCCGGGGGTAGCGAATGGCGCAGAGCCCCGAACTTAAACGGCTCAAAAAGGCCAGCTGCTCCCGCAACTCCTGAAAATAGGCGGGAGAATATAGAACTGTCCCAGGAATCGTCTGCAAAAAGGCCGTATCAAACAGACCCTGGTGGGTTTTGCCGTCTTCACCCACTACACCGGCCCGGTCAATAGCCAGCAGCACCTGCGTGTTTTGCAACGCTACATCGTGAATCAGCTGGTCATAGCCCCGCTGCAAAAAGGTGGAGTACACGGCAAAGACAGGCCGCATGCCCCCTGCGGCAAGTCCGCCTGCAAAGGTGACCGCATGCTCCTCCGCAATCCCCACATCATAAAAGCGGCCACGAAACCGGCGGCGGAACTCTGAGAGCCCGGTCCCCTCCGCCATAGCGGCGGTAACGGCACAAATCCGGCTGTCCCTCTCCGCCAGCTCACAGAGCGTCTGTCCCAGCACGTCAGAGAAGCTCTGTGCCTTTTCGCCTGTGTCCCCGGTGTCCACATCAAAACCGGAGAGGCCATGATAGCGCGTGGGAGATTGTTCTGCGTACTGATAGCCCTTCCCCTTATAGGTGCGGACATGGAGAAGCACCGGCTTATGCAGCAGCTTGGCGGATTCCAGGGTTTCCGTCAGTTCCCGGATATTGTGGCCGTCAAAGGGGCCGTAATAAGCAAAGCCCAGGTCAGTAAATATATTAGAGCTGTACAGCATTTTTTTCAGGTTTCGCTTGACCCGGCGCATGAGCACCGCAATCGGGCGGCCGATCAGCGGCAGGCGGCGCAGTGCATCCTCTACATTGCTTTTCGCCTTGATATAGCCGGGTCTTGTACGCATATGTGAGAGATAGCGGGCCAAGGAGCCTACATTTTTGGAGATGGACATGGTGTTGTCATTGAGAATGACAATCAGGTTTCGCCGGAGCTGCCCGGCATTGTTCAACCCCTCAAAGGCCAGTCCGCCGGTAAGGGCGCCGTCTCCAATTACGGCTACCACATGGCCCTCTTTTTGCCGCAGGTGGTTTGCCTCAGACAATCCCAGCGCCGAGGAAATGGATGTGCTGCTGTGGCCGCTGGTGAAGTGGTCGTAGGGGCTTTCCTCCCGGTTGGGGAAGCCGGAAAGCCCGTCCTCCTGACGCAGAGTGTGAAAGGCCCCATACCGCCCGGTAAGCAGCTTATAGGGATAGCTCTGATGACCCACATCCCAGACAATCTCATCCCGGTCCGGCTGAAATGCCAAGCCAATGGCCACGGCCAACTCCACCACCCCCAGATTGGAGGCCAGATGCCCGCCATTGTTGGAGACCGTGCGGATGATCAGCTCCCGCATCTCCTCACAGAGCTGGTCCAGTTCCTGGCGGCTCAGGCTTTTCAGATCTTCCGGGGAATGGATCTTTTCCAGCAAAATTCCCATAACCGGCTCCTTTGTCAGGACCCTATCCCGTTCTGCAGCTTTGCGGCGGTCAGGGTGTTCTTCATCAGCATAGCAATGGTCATGGGTCCTACCCCGCCCGGTACCGGCGTGAGATACCCGGCGACTCTCTCGGCCTCTTCAAAAACCACGTCGCCGCAGAGCTTGCCGTTCTCGTTGCGGTTCATACCCACATCGATAACCGCCGCGCCGGGCTTAATCATGCTGCCAGTCACAAAGCCGGCTCTCCCCACCGCAGACACCAGAATATCCGCTGAACGGCAGATTTCCGGGAGATTCTGGGTCTTGCTGTGGCAAATAGTCACCGTGCCGTTCTGGTGGAGGAGGAGCATTGCCATGGGCTTACCCACAATATTGCTGCGACCGATCACCACGCAATGCTTTCCGCTCACCTCTACTCCCGCGGAGCGAAGCAGCTCCATCACCCCAGCTGGAGTGCAGGGCAGAAAGCTGAATTTTCCCTGCATAATCCGCCCCACATTGTAGGCGTGAAAGGCGTCTACGTCTTTATGGGGATCAATGGCATCTACCAACGCCGCCTCGTCCAGACCCTTGGGCAGAGGGGACTGCACAAGAATACCGTTGATTTTCGCCTCTTTGTTCAGTCGATCAATCAGCGCAAGCAGCTTCTCCTGACTGGTTTCCTTTGGCAGGGCATATTCCTCAGAATAGAAGCCCACCTCCTGGCAGGCCTTTTTCTTGTTGTTTACATAGACCCGGGAGGCAGGGTCGTCTCCCACAATCACTACTGCCAAGCCTGGCACAATGCCCTGTTCCTTCAGCTGGGCTGTCTCCTTCGCAACGAAGGCCTTCACTTCAGCAGATACGGCTTTTCCGTCAATGATCTTCGCCACAGGCTTCCCTCCATTCTTATTGCTCCGTTTTTTCTGTTTCAGCTTCCTCCTTGGGCTCTGTGGAAGCAATCTTTTCCTCTGACGCTGCCAGCTCCCCAGCCTCCTCGCCAGAAGCATCCTCCTCTTCAAAGGGAGGAAGGTCTCCGAAAATTGTGCTGGCCGGGGCTTCGGCCTCTGCCTTTGTTTTGGTAAGGCCCACCGACTCCATCACATAGGGGCTCCCACAGCCGGAGAGCTCCTTTCGATGCCGGAAAAGCACCAACAAAGCTACGCCTACCAGCACGCTTCCCGCCGCCACTACCTGAGAGACCCGCAGAGGGCCAACCATCAAGCTGTCTGTACGGGTGCCCTCAATAAAGAACCGCACCGCGCCGTACCACACCAAGTAAAGAATAAAGGTCTGGCCGTCATACCGGCGCAACCGGCGGGTAAAGAAGTGCAAAAGCACAAACCCCAGCAGGCAGAGAATAGATTCATAGAGAAAACAGGGGTGCACCAGACTGTCAGGAAACATTCTTTGGGTGTTATCGCTGCTCATGCCCCAGGGCAGCGTGGTGGTCTCACCAAAGCACTCCTGGTTGACAAAATTGCCCCAGCGCCCCACACCCTGGCCAATGAGAAAGCCCAGCGAAGCCAGGTCCAGCACCGCAGGCACATGGAGCTTCCGCCACTTTGCCACCAACCCGCCAAAAACCATGGCCCCTATAAAGCCGCCGTATATGGCAATGCCTCCGTCATGAATATACAGAATCTGAATCGGGTCGTTCCAGTATTTGTCGCCGGGATAGAAAAGCACATAGTAAAGCCTGGCGCAGACAATGCCGCCCAGTGTGCCGGCAATCACCGCGTCAATCAGCCGGTCCAGATCAATGTTCATTTTTTTCACGCTGCGAAAGGCGTAAATCATTGCCAGCAAAAAGCCAAAGGCAATAATTACGCCATACCAGCGGATATCATAGCTACCGATGGAAAAGGCCACCTCGTTCACGGTAAAGCTCAGCCCCAGTCCCGGAAAATCCACCTGGTGACTCATGGGAATCAGTCCTTTCTGGAAGATGATATGGTGAATGCCCCTGCCTACAGAGGCCGGACCACAGAGAGTACAGTTTTATCGTCCTGAAACACCGCCAGCTTCTCCGCGGTCTGTTCCAGAGTGAGCCCGGCCAGGGCGTCAATATAGGCAAAGGGCTCCAAGCCCTGCAGGGTGAAGTCTGCCAGCCAGTTGGCTATACCTACAGCGCTGTTGAGAGACGCAATGCTCTCTCCATAAAGACTGCGCTTCGCCCACTGAAAGGCCCTCTCCGGAATCCCCTCCCGCTGAAGCCGGGCGGCCTCCTCCCGAATGATTGCGGCCACAGCCTCCGGGTCCCGGGATTCGCCCCCAAAGGTCACCGTGGCAAAGCCGCGCCCCTCAAAATACTGGTAGCTGAAGCTGGACTCGTTGACCAGCTCCTCGTCCAACAAACGCCGGAACATGGGCGAGGCATCCGAAGCCATTACGGAGAGCAGTACGCCCATAGCGGCCAGGTCCTGCTCGCTGCGGGGCTTTCCGCCATTGTCCTTATATCCAAACTGAAAAACCGGCATGGCAATAGGAAGCCTGCTTTCTGTAAAGGAGCGGACCACCTCAGGAGGCTCAGAAGGAAGCAGCCGCCTGACCTGCACCGGAGCAGAAGGCTTGAGCATACGGTCGCACAGAGCCAGCACCTTGTCCACGTCAAACCGCCCTGCCAGCACCAGGACCATGTTGCTCAACTGATAAAAGCTGTGATAACAGCGGTACAGATGCTCCGGCGTAATCCGGGAGATGCTCTCCAAGGTTCCGGCCGCGTCGTCCCGCACCGGGTGGACATGATACATGGCCTTCAGATAGTCAAACATAACACGCCAGCTGGGCATGTCGTCATACATTCTGATCTCCTGACTGATGATGCCCTGCTCCTTCGCTACGGTTTCCTCTGTGAAATAGGGGGACTGAACAAAGTCC
>NZ_JBQISV010000129.1:0-4543 GCF_056800975.1 Acutalibacter sp. | reverse complement strand
CAGGGCCACCCAGCCGCCTGCCAGCAGGCACAGGGTGGCCCTGCGGGGCTACTGGCTGTATACCGCCGCCCTGGAAAACCTGCCCACCAGCCAGGCCGCCCGGGAGATTCGGAGCCAGGATGGCTTTACCCCTCTTTCCGACCTGCCGGACACCTATCTGGACGCGGTGGTCGCTGCGGAGGACCACCGTTTCTACAGCCACAACGGAATCGATCTGGCTGCTCTGGGCCGGGCGTTGTTCAATGACCTGCGCACCCTCTCCTTTGCGGAGGGAGGCAGCACCATCACCCAGCAGCTGGCGAAGAACCTGTACTTTACCCAGGAGAAGGAGCTGACCCGCAAGGCTGCGGAGGTCTTTATGGCGTGGAAGCTGGAAAACGACTTCTCCAAAGAGGAGCTTCTGGAGCTGTATGTGAACAGCATTTACTTTGGCAGCGGCTGCTACTCGGTGGGGGACGCCAGCCGGACCTATTTTGACAAGGAGCCCGGAGACATGAGCGACTGGGAGTGCACCCTGCTGGCAGGCATCCCCAACGCGCCCTCGGTATATGACCTGAACGTGAACCCGGACCTGGCCCAGCAACGCCAGCGGCAGGTGGTAGAGCTGATGGTGGAGAGGGGAAAGCTCACCCAGCACCACGCGGACGCCATTTTAGGGGACACAGGGGAAGACAGCGGCATTTTGCTGCTGGCCAGCTGACATACAAGAGAAGAAGGGCCTCTCTGCGGACAAAGCAGAGGGGTCCTCTTCAACATGCAAAGACACCGGCACACAGGGCAGAAGATAGACGCCACATAGTCCCAAAGGCGCAAAAACAGAACGCCCATAAGCCCCAAACACGCCGCTTACTGCTCAGGGCTTGTTTACAAATAGAGGAGTTCACGAGAATGTTCGACGCAGAAAGCGGCCTCTTCTGGGCAAAAAGACCGGGTTATGGATTTTTCAAGCAGGCCTGGACACTGCCACACAAAAACTTAGAGCCTATCCCGGAATGAGACGTGGGCAGATTGCGCAGTCAGATTGATCGTCAGATGGCGTCAAAATTTTGCAGGCAGGCTGACGCCTGTCAAGAAATTTGGCCGCTATATGACGGAAAATATGCAAGCAAGATGCGTGCGGATCATTTCGGGATAGGCTCTTATTCTTCGTTCACCAGCTTGTATTCGCTGCTGTCCTCCAACACCTCAAAGCCGATCTTCCGGTACACCCGGTTGGAGATGGGATTTCTCCTGTCCACAAACAGGGTGCAATAGTCCTTGCCTCCAGCCAGCAGCTCCCGGCAAAGGCTGCCCACGGTGGCCTGGCAGCAGCCCTTCCCCCTGTGCTCCGGCGGCGTATACACCCCGCTGACATAGATGCCCCGCTCCGTCTCCCGAGAGGTGTGGGCCATAGAGAGCAGCTCCCCCTGAGGGCTCTCCAATACCCGGATCTCCCCCCTTCGCACCCGCTCCTGGTTGCGCTGGCGGACAGTCTCCGGGTCCGCCTCCTCATGAAGGGCCTCCTGGTAAAAGGCGCAGACCCACCGGACCAGCACCTCCAGGTCCTTCTCCTCCGCCGGACGGACCACGCCGGGCGCCGCCGGGGGCTCTATCAACCGGGTAAGCATCATAATGTCCATGGCCGAGCGCTGGACAAAGCGGCCTCCATAGGCCTCCATAAACCGCTGGCACAGCCAATCCCGGCCTGATACCCCGGCAATGGGGACCCTCTGCTCCTTCAGCCAGTCCGCCAGCTCTGCCGCAGCCTGGGCGGAAAGCGCCTCCATTCCCTCCGGAGCGTTCAGACAAAGGTTCCAGGGGGCCGTATTGCCAAAGATCAGCACGGTCCGCCCCTCCTGCTCATAGCGCCCGAAAAGGAGCTCCGGCGAGCAGGATGCCTCCCGGTGTGCCTGGGCGTTGCCTCTGTTCAGCTGAGCAGAAATCTCATACCGCGTCAAAAAGCTTTCATTGTCCCGGAGAAAATCACCAGGGCTGGCATACCGCTTCTGTGTCATGGGATTGCATCCTTTCCTTTTCCGGCAAAACGCCGTGGGCTGGTTAAAACACATCATACCACAAACGCGGAGTATGCGCAACCAAAACCCGCAAAAAGGGAGTGTCCTTTTGCGCATTTTATAACGGGACTGATTTACAGGGGCAGTTCCCTGTAATTGCCCATTTATCCGGAGTTCCCGGAACGGAGACCTAGACTGGACCTCTATATAAAATCTGCGAATGGGACACTCCCCCGCAAAAAGAGGCAAAGGCCAGCCCCGCTGGGGGCCGGCCTTCCGAGGGGATGCGGGCTCAGGTTGTGAGGGGATGGATGGTAGAGTGGATGAGGCTCAAATCACCCATGGCGTCCTTCACAAAGGTGTTTTCTTCAAAAAAGAAGAAATACCGCGGAGAACCGGAGGAGACGTCCGGAACGAGAAAATAGAGATGGCTGACCAGCTGGCTGCTGTTCTCAGAGACGTCCAGCTCGGCAATGGGGACCGCCGGAAGCTTTGCCGAGGGAGGCAGAGGGGCGCAGCCGCACCAGAGCTGAAAAGCCTGACGCAATTCCTCTTTGGTCAACAGGATCACTCCTTTCATAGCAGAGTCGGTTTGCTTGGCCCATCTCTGGGCCCGAGACAGGCGCCGCTTGGCTGAGCCCCCCTACTGTGCCCGGCACAGCCGCTAGAGCCTGTTTTAAAACCTCGGGAGCTGGCCTTTTCTCTGAAGCCATCCATCTTTCAGCCAAAAAGCCGTGTCCCTTTGGTTTTAAAACAGACTCTAGGGCTTGACCCCCTGGGCCGCGCTTTGGCGTATCCTCTCTATGCTGCTCTGAATCAGCTCCCGCTCGGCCAGCAGGGTCTGCAGATACTCCACACCCGCCGGAGTCATATTGTAGTAGACCCGGTTCATCTTCCGGCTTTTGCCCACAGCCACGGTGCGGTCTGTCAGGCAGCCCCTGTCCTTGAGGCTATAGAGAACCGGGTACAGCGAGCCGTTCACCACAGAGACAGCGCCGCCGCTGAGGGCCTTGATCTGCTTCATGATGCTGTAGGCGTACTGCTCGCCCTGTTGCAGCAGCAAGGAAAGCGCCAGAATCTCAATGACCTTCTTGTCGTAGAGCGTGTATGACATATATCCCCCTTTCCCCGGGATATTCCGGAACCTCTTACTTCTTCATCAATAAACTTATACCATAATTTAAGCTAAAAGTAAATAGCTATAAATAGAAACTATAAAAAATATTTTGAAGCGCCTCCATCCCTCTTTGAAGTCCCTGAAAAAAAGGAAGCCGCCGGTCAGCGCACACACTGGCCGGCAGCTTCCTTTTTTTCACATTTCACAGCTTCCCACAGGGGAGGGCTTATCCTCCTGCCAGCTGGTTTTGCAGGTCCTCTATCCCCTGGTTCCAGCTTTTCAAGCCCTCCCGCAGCTGGTCGCTGTTGGGGTTGTCCCCATAGACGCCGTCTACAAAAGCGTCTATAATCTCCTCCTGGTCGGGGTAATAAATCAGCTCAGCCCGCAGCCCAGGGCTGTTGGTGTGGGCATTCACCACTTTGCCGTACACCTTCACAATGTCTCCGCGCAAAACCCGGCCGCTGGAGCCGTCATAAAAAACCTCGATCGAGGTCCCCGACATTCCGTTGATAGAAAGGGAAAAATAGTCTCCCTCAAAAGCATTGTTTCCCACATACCCCACCTCGCCAAAAAAGCACAGCTTTTCACCGGCGTAGTCCTGGGGATTGCGGAACAGCTGCTCATAGGTGACTGTGGCGTCATACTCCTCCGGGTTCATAGTGGGCGCAGGCGTAGGACTGGGCGTGGGAACTGGCGTGGGAGTGGGCAGCGCCTCTATTTCCTCCTGGCAGTTACTGATTTGAAGCGTCAGCTGGTCCAGCTCCTTTTCCCGGTCGGAGATTTGCGACTGAGTCTCTAGCAGTTCAGCCGCCAGCGAGCTGGTCTGGGCCTCTGCCTCTTTGATCTGCGACGGGTACGCCGCCATGCTGAACACATTGCGGACGATAAAAGAAGAAAGAATAACCACTGCAACGCCCCAAAGAATATTGACCGGGTGGTACCACTTCTTTTTCTGTTCCATTAGGTTGATTGGTTTCATGTCCATCCTCCTTGCTTTGCCTGCGACAGCCTGTCCTGTGCCTGGGCAAGCTCCTTCCCCGCGTCCTCAATCCAGCCCTCCAGAACAGTCAGGTTCTGCCGCGCTGTATCCAACTGTTCGGCTGTTTCCGCGTATTTCTGCCCAGCCGCTACCCATTGATCGTACGGAACAGCACGGGCTGTTAAAACGTTGAGAATAAACAAAACCGCGAAAACCCAGAGCTTCTTGCTTACCCAAAACGGCCTCGATATGTCCGTCTCCATTTCGATCCTCCTCTCAATATGTTTATTTAAGTATATATCTAAATAGGTAGATTGTCAAGGAGGGGATATCCCTTTTATTGTTTATTTATAACAACTCTGATTATCTCAAAAAAGCCCGGAAATACGGGCATTTCACGGGATATAAGAACTGAATTTACTACCGATTTACTACTTTCGGATTGAGCTTTGA
>NZ_JBQISV010000128.1:0-4681 GCF_056800975.1 Acutalibacter sp. | reverse complement strand
CAGCTGTACATATTTTACTTTGTGCTGCCCCAGCTGCTGCCCTTTCTGGCCCTGTCGCCCTTTATGTGGGTGGCGCTGGCCCTGTGCATCAACTCCTCGGCCTATGTGTCCGAGGTCATCCGGGCGGGTATTCAGGCAGTGGACAAGGGTCAGACCGAGGCTGCCCGCAGCCTGGGGCTCTCCGGCCGCCAGACCATGCTGCGCATTGTGCTGCCCCAGGCAGTGCGCAACATTCTCCCCGCTTTGGGCAACGAGTTCATTATGATGCTTAAGGAGACCTCTCTGGCCTCCACCTTCTTCCTGGGGGACCTGATGACCTCCTACCTGCTGGTGGGCGGGGCTACCTATCTGCGGTTTGAGGCCCTGATTATTGTGGGCGTGATCTACCTGTGCCTGACCTTCCCCCTGAGCAAGGTTGTGGCCGCGTTTGAAAGGAGGATGGCCCGTGGAACAGCAGACTGAGCTGATTAAAACCGTCGGCCTGCACAAAAGCTTTGGCAAGCTGCAGGTGCTCAAGGGCGTGTCAGAGACCATACATGCGGGAGAGGCCGTGTCGGTCATCGGGCCCTCCGGCGGGGGCAAAAGCACCTTTCTCCGGTGCCTGAACCTGTTGGAGACCCCGGAGCAGGGGCAGATTTTCTTTGAAGGGGTGGAGATTACCGGCAAAAAGGTGGACATTGACCGCCACCGGCAGAAGATGGGCATGGTGTTCCAGCACTTCAATGTGTTCCCCCATCTGTCGGTTAAAAAGAATATCACCCTTGCCCCCACGCTGGTCAAGGGCATGAGCCAGCAGGAGGCGGACCAGAAGGCCATGGAGCTGCTGGAACGGGTGGGCCTTCAGGACAAGGCGGAGGTAATGCCCGGCAAGCTCTCCGGCGGGCAGAAGCAGCGGCTGGCTATTGTGCGGGCCCTGGCCATGGAGCCGGACGTGATGCTGTTCGACGAGCCCACCAGCGCCCTGGACCCGGAGATGGTGGGGGAGGTGCTGGAGGTCATCAAGGGCCTGGTAGAGGGGGGCATGACCAGCGTCATTGTCACCCACGAGATGGGCTTTGCCCGGGAGGTCTCAGACCGGGTGCTGTTTATGGCTGAGGGGAATATCCTGGAATCCGGACCCCCGGAGGAGCTGTTCAGCCGCCCCGCCAACCCCAGGCTTCAGGACTTTCTGGCAAAGGTGCTGTAGCCCGGGGCTTTTGCAGGAGGCAGTATGATATATTATCAAGACCAGAGCCTGCTGGTTCGGGACATGGAGCAGAGCGACCCAGAGACAATCACTTGTGAGGAGATAGCCCAGGGCTGGAACCAGACGCCGGAAAAGTATGAAATGAGGCTGCGGCACCAGGCGGAGGGCCGCTGCACAGCCCTGGTGGCGGAGTACCAGGGGAATGCGGCGGGTTACATCCATGTCTACCCCCATTCCCCCAACGGCCCCTTTGGAGGCCAGGGGCTGCCGGAAATTGTGGACTTTGGGGTGCTGGAAAAGTACCGGAACAAAGGCATTGGCAGCATTCTCATGGATATCGCGGAGCAGATTGCCGCCCGGTATGCCAACAGGGTGTATCTCAGCGTGGGCCTGCACAGCGGGTATGGCAGCGCCCAGAGAATGTACATCAAGCGGGGCTATCTTCCCGACGGCAGCGGCGTATGGTATCAGGACTAGGTCTGCCCGCCCTATGGGGAGTGCCGGAATGACGACGACCTGGTGATCTATTTATCCAAGCTTCTAAGCTGAATTCCCCTTTGGGACAACGGAAGATCAAAAGGAGGAAAGTATGACCAAACAAGAATTGTATCAGCTGCTGGAGGACAAGCGGCAGTTGTTTTTCGACACGGCGGACGCCATCTGGGCGGACCCGGAGCTGTCACTCTCCGAGCATCACGCCGCCGCCCGGTATGAGGCCCTGCTGGCCCAGCTGGGCTTTACGGTAGAGCACGGGGTGGCGGGCATGGAAACCGCCTTTTCCGGCAGCTTTGGCAGCGGCAGGCCGGTGATCGGCATTCTGGGCGAATACGACGCTCTGGCCGGGCTCAGCCAGCAGGCCGGGGCCTTGGAGCCCCGCCCTGTTACAGACAATGGCTGCAATGGCTGCGGCCACGGCTGCGGCCACCATCTGCTGGGTGTGGGCAGTCTGGCCGCGGCCTGGGCAGTGAAGGAGTATCTAGCCGCTACCGGCAGCAGCGGCACGGTCATTTACTACGGCTGTCCCGGGGAGGAGGGGGGCGCGGGCAAGGCCTTTATGGCCCGGGACGGCCTGTTCTACCAGCTGGACGCGGCCCTGACCTGGCACCCGGGCACAGCCAACGAGGTGTTCACCGGCACCAACAACACCTCTATGCAGGTGGAGTATGCCTTTCACGGCATAGCCGCCCACGCCGCCGGCAACCCTCACCAGGGCCGCAGCGCCCTGGACGCGGTGGAGCTGATGAACCTGGGGGTGCAGTTCCTGCGGGAGCACATCCCCAACACTGACTGCCTCCACTATGCCATCACCAACACAGGGGGCATCTCCCCCAACGTGGTCCAGTCCCAGGCCACGGTGCTGTATATGGTGCGCTCTGACACAGTCCCCCACAACAAGTCGCTGTTGGCCCGGGTGGACGACATTGCCCAGGGCGCGGCGTTGATGACCGGCACCCACTTCACCCGCCGTTTTATTGACGGCACCGCCGACCTGCTGCCCAACGAGACGCTGGAGCGGGTTCTGTATGACAACATGGAGGCCGCCCCCCTGCCGGAATACACCCAGGAGGAGCGGGACTTTGCCGCCGCCCTGGACGCCACCTGTCCCCAGGACGAGGAGCTGCCGGGCATGGGCGCCAAGTATGACCCGGAGATCAAAAAGCAGGCGGCGCAGCTCTCGAACAACGGCAAGGCCTCTTTGAACGACTTCCTGCTGCCCTACTTCCACAGCGACAAGCAGTCCCCTGGCTCCACCGACGTGGGAGACGTGAGCTGGCAGACCCCCACCGCGCAAATCAGCGTTGTGACCTGGCCCGCCCATTCTCCCGGCCACAGCTGGCAGAATGTGAGCGGCGGCACCTCCGGCGTGGCCCACAAGGGGATGCTCTACGCGGCCAAGGCGCTGGCAGGGGCGGCGGCGGACCTGTTCACCCAGCCGGAGCTGTTGGAAAAGGCAAAGGCCGAGTTTCAGCAGGCAGCGGCCAAGGGCTACACCTGTCCCATTGAGCCCGACGCCGTGCCGGTGCCGGTGGAGGAGATGCTCTGAGGCTTTCAAACAAAAAAAGACACGCAAAGCAAGACGGTTGCCAGCCGCCTTGCTTTTTTGTGTCCTGACAAAGGGGAGGGGAGGACTACTCCGCGCAGGGGACAAAGGCCTCCTCCGCCAGCTGTACCAGCCCGTGAAAATACTGGGAGGGCCCATAGTATACCACCGAGCTGCCGTCCTGCCGGTAGCTGCGCACATAATTGTCGCCAAAAGCAATGCGAATGCTCCTGGCAGGCACTGCCAGGCTCAGCGAGTCGCAGCCGCCGGCCATAAGGGGCAGCTCCTCTTGCTCGGTGTAGGTAAAGCCGTTCAGCAGCCGGACGATCTCCTCGATCCGCTTCCGGTCCGTAATGGCCGTGCTGTTGGACATACTGGCAGCGCATTTGCCGCTGTGTACGGTAATCTCCTGCACCGCCGCCGGGTTGACATGAAAAAGCGGCCCTCGGTGGGCATTGACCGCTATAAGGTGTCCCAACCCCAAAAACAGCGTCAGCAGGAACAGCAACAGCCTTGTTTCCCGGCGTGAAATTTTCTTATCCATAGCTACCTCTTGGGGATTTGCCATAAAAGCTCGTCTTCCGCTATGCGGGGCCGCACAGTTCCTTCTTTAAAACTACCCAGTAAGAGAATCCCTCTCTCCGTTCACCAGGTCAATCAGGGGGCGGAAATGGTCGGGCAGGCCGAAGTAGACGGTTGAGCTGCCATCGCGCTCATAAATGCGTATATAGTCTAGCCCAAAAATGTAACTGAATTCTTTACGGCCAACCTTAAAAGCTATGCTATAGTCCCAACCCCCCGCCGGAGGAAATGTTTTCAGTCCGTTACAATACTGAAAGTCGTTCAGCAGCCGAACTGCCTCATGGATCTCCTCTCTGTCAGTGATGGTTACATCGTTGCCGCCAGCTCTCCGCAATTCAATGTATTCGACTGCCTCGGGGTCAAAATGGAAAAGGGACAAATCAAGAGTCTCATGGTCGAAAAACGCAAAATAGGCCACGCATACAGCCAGGAAGACAAACAAGCATGACAAGAGGATGATTTTTTTGAGGGATAATTTTTTGCGCATCATGCGTTCTCCCTTCTTGGGGCGGGGAAGCTTGGTTTCCCGGTATCTGCCCGTCAGCAGCCGGGCAGGCCAAGCTGCCTGGAAATTAGTCTGTCAGCGAGGCCTTGCTTCGTCTATCCGGTCCACAAGGGGGCGGAAATGGTCGGGCGGGCCGAAGTAAATCGTTGAGCTGCCGTCGTTTTTATAAATGCGGACACTGTCTGCGGTAAAAACAATCCAGATGTCTTTGCCACCGGCTGTGAAAGAAATACCATAATCCCAACCCCCTGCCGGAGGAATTTCTTCCCGCTCATGATATCTGAATTCATTTAACAGGCTGATGATTTCGTCTATCTCTTCCCTTTCAGATATATCCAGAATAACGGGGCCGTTTCCGCTTCGTAGC
>NZ_JBQISV010000127.1:0-4895 GCF_056800975.1 Acutalibacter sp. | reverse complement strand
TTCTGTTCCTGTTTCCTTCTTCTCAAGCTTTCACTCTCAAAGAATTCACGGGTCGTTCTTCTTCTCGTTGTTTAATTTTCAAGGTCCACTCCTCAGGCTTTCCAGCCTTTGGTGCTACGCTCTCTGTCTCTTGAAGCGCTTGACTATCTTACCACATTTGGTTTTGTTTGTCAAGTACTTTTTTCGACTTTTTTCAGCGTCCCCGCTTTCGCTTGGGAAGCTCTTTCGAGCAGCTTGACTATCTTACCACACTCGGCTTCGTTTGTCAAGCCCCTTTTTCGACTTTTTTTCAGTCGACCCTCGCTTTCGCTTGGGGCTCTTTCGAGCAGCCTGACTATCTTACCACACTCGGTTTGATTTGTCAAGTACTTTTTCCGACTTTTTTCAGTCGTCCCTCGCTTGCGTTTGGGGGCTCTTTTGAGTGCTTAATAATATTATCACAGGCAGCCGCAGATGTCAACACCTTTTTTCAATTTTTTTCATCTTTTTCCTTCTGTTCTATATATTGCATTTTTCTCTAATATATTTCACAATATATGGGTTCGATTCCTGGAATTCCCAGGCATACTCCAGCTCGTCCACCATATAATGGATAGAGAAAGGGGCGTTTGCCATGAGAGCGGAACGGAAAAAAGCACTTCTCTTTGCCTGGCGTGTTGCGGTTGTCTGCCTGGTCAACATTCTGATTATTGTCATGCTGCTGGACAGCGGCGGCGCTCGGGCTCTGTCAAAATACGGCTCTACCGGCAGTGAGGTAACCCAGATTCAGCAGCGTTTGCAGGAGCTGGGCTATGAGCCGGGCGCTGCCGACGGTATTTACGGTACCCGCACAAAAAATGCGGTCATTGCTTTTCAGCGGGACAGGGGCCTTTCTGACGACGGCATCGTTGGCCCCAAGACTCTGGAAGCTCTTGGCCTTACCGCCGGCGGCGGCTCGGGAGGCGGCGGCTATGGCGGCTTCTCGGAGAGCGACCTGCAGCTGCTGGCCAAGATTATCTCTGCCGAGGCCCGGGGCGAGCCCTATCAGGGCCAGGTGGCGGTGGGCGCGGTGATTATGAACCGCATCGCTCACCCCTCCTTCCCCAACACTCTTTCCGGAGTCATTTACCAGCAGGGGGCCTTTTCCTGTCTCTACGACGGCGGGATCAACGCGCCGGTGGCGGACTCTGCCTACACAGCCGCCCGGGAGTCCATCAATGGCAGCGACCCCACCGGCGGGGCAATCTACTATTACAATCCCGCCAAGACCACCAATAAGTGGATTTGGTCCCGGCAGGTGGTGGCTGTCATTGGCGCCCACAACTTTGCTATTTAGCCATCGGCAATTTCTATTTCTGGATAGAATGAAGACAGAGCATGGATGACAGCCGCTTTTGTCTAACGGCAGTCTGGTTTTCGACTGGCCGGGTCAAAGCGGTTGTCAGTGACATTCTTCCTCCTGTGCTCCCTCTTCACTTCTTTCCTTTCTGACAGAAGACAGGCTTTGCCTCACGCCACATGTCTTAGGTGACAAAAAAGGAGCTCCCGCCGCTTTCTGGTGGGGAGCTCCTTTTCCTATTCTTGACTATTGGGGGCTACACATCGCTTCTCCCAGTCCTCAGGCGGGGTGAAGCCAGGGCTCCTCCCTCCTGCCGATGATCAGAGAAGCCTTTACTGCCCCTGAATCTTTACTCTACTTCTCTACGACTGGCAGCCAGATGAAGCACTCATAATCCGGACCCATCTCGCTGCTGGGGTACACCTCCACATTGACAGGGAACGCCAGCTCATACTGCTCATTGCCCGGCAGCCACTCCTGGAAAATCTGGGAGTTGAGGGTTTGCAGCGAGCCCGGCAGCGGCCCCTGGGCCCGGAACTTGGCCCAGGTCGCGGCAGGGATCTCCTTGACTGCCAGCCCATCCGGCACCGGACGGCCGTCATAGTGTCCGGCAATCATATAGGTGAAGGCTCCCGGGTTTTTCTCGTCATCCAGGCACACGCCAAACAGGCCGATGCAGCACTCCTTCACAGCCCGCTCCACAGCATTCTCCGCTTTTTTTCCCCGGCAGAGGGCCCCCATATAGTCCTCCTCCACCTTGTCCCAGAACCTGGGGCACAGCTCATAGCCTCTCTCCATAGGGATCTCCTGCTGAAAACCGATGACCTTAAAGCTGTCCATTTTTTCAATGATGTAATCCACGTTTTTTCCTCCCTGTATTGTTATTTTGATTTTAAACGGCAGGTATGGGCGAATGGACAGGTGTTCCCTTTTGATTCGGGAAGGGGGAAAGCCGTGAAATCTGGCAAAAGCCTTTGCAAAGCTTTCCGGGGTCTGGTAGCAATATTTGTAGGCTGTGTCAATTATCTTCTCCTCTCCTGCCAGCAGATCCAACGCGGCCAGATACAGGCGGCGGTTTCGCATATACTCACCCAGGCTGCAGCCGGTGATAATCTGAAACCCCTTTTGCAGGTAGAACTGGGACAGATGCACTGCCCTGGCTACCTCCTCGGGCCCTATAGGCTCCTGCATATGCTCCTCCATATAGTCGATAGCCCCCCGCAGGCTGCTCAACCAATCCATTCCCTTCACCTCCTGACGTGATGTCATTATAGCATCTTTTTTGCGGGACTTCCTGTCTTTGGCTGTTCTCTTTTGTCCATTTCGGCCCCAGGACTGCCTTTTCTCGCATGGTTTTTTGTGACACAGCGTCAGACAGAAGTACCAATCCATTTCTCCCCACCACGGAAAAAACAGTAACAGTAAAGTGTTTTTATGCTTTCAACTCTGTGATCCGCTCGTCAATTCTTCGTACAACGCTGTTGGTGTAAGCTTGGAAATATTTCAGCCAGAATCCCCAGGCGGTTGGATTGAAGCTTTCAAAGTCCACTCCAAGCTGGGTATAGCCTTCTCCTTTCAACACAGAAATAGCATAATTCAGTAAATTTTGATACAGCCCCTTGCCCCTGTGCTCCGGCAGGCAGTATGCGCCTGTGATATGCCGGTATGTACTGCCCGCTGCCACAAAGGTCTCGCCAAAGGCGGAGATTTTCAAAAAGGCGCATATTTTTCCCTTCTGCTTTGCCACAAAATAGCGTTCTTCCTCCTGCACGAAGGAGGCCGTCAGCTCCTCCTGCGTTTCGGGCCTGCGGTTCATGAAGAACGGACTTTCACAATAGTGTCGATACAATGCCAGATGAAGGGGATAAATTGGGTGACATTCCTCCAACTCGGCAAAATCATAGCCTGCACAGGGTCCGCAGTCTATCTGCTCCATTGGGCGAACAGCGTCTAAACAGCGCAAACCAAAACCATAACGAAAAAACTGCGTGTGAAGCTCTTCGTCATGGGCATACAGGCAGATCGCGTGGGAAACTGCCCCGGCCTTTACCCACTTTTCCCCTGCCGCCTGATACATGGCCGCATAAATTTTTGAGCGGTTTTCTCCTACGGCCCCGTTAGCGCCCATGGGAGAAAAAACTCCTCTCACATCCGTGGCGCGAAACACATTGTCAAAGGGCGCGCAGCAGCATAAAAAGCCTATCATCTGTTCCTTTTCAAACGCGGCAACGCCCAAACCGTTTTCAGCGAAACCGGTTAAATCAGGAAGATCACACACTTCTGGCAGGTCTTTTCCATACTGTCGCTCATCATTGTAGTTTGCAAGGGCGATTTTCATTGCTTCCTTGACATGCTCTTTTTCAAAGTTCAAAATATCCATCTATTTCTCCCTGAATCAAAGGCAGATATCATCCTATTTTTTCACAGAACGCTGACCGAGTGTTCAAGCCTGTCCTTCGGCTTTCTTCCGGTTTATGGAGGAAAGGGCGAACACCCCAAAGCTCAGCAGGTAAAGCCCGCTGACAGTGAGGTAAAAGGGCTTGGCCCCAATGGCGTCAAACAGCACGCCTCCCAGCAGGTTGCCCAAAATGCCCGCCACCGAAGCCACTGAGGTAAAAAAGGCCTGGGCGCTGGCTTTCAGGCTGGCAGGGGCCAGCTCATACACATAGTTGAGGGAGGAGCCCAGAAACAGCCCGTTCCCCAGCCCGAAAAAGGTGCAGAACAGCAGCATGGTGGGCAGGGAATTGGCAAAAAAACCAAAGCCTAGGCCCTCTACCGCCATAAGCACCGCAGAGCCCATAATCATGAGCTTCAGAGAAAACCGCTTGCGCAGCCGGACCATCAACAGCAAAAAGGGAATCTCCAGCAGGGCCCGGTAGGCCAGAATCACTCCGTAGCGCTCCGCGCTCACCCCAATGCTCTCCATAAAGTAGGTAATGAAATTTCCCTCGCAGGCCGCTGCAATGTAGAACAGAAACCCAAAGCCCAGAAAAACCATGTAGGCCCGGTTCTGAAAAAGCTCGCCCAAAGCCAGAGAGCCCTTCTCCTTTTTCCCTCCCTCACGCCGGACAGGCAGGGCGTTGGGCTCCCGGGCAAGCTGAGTAAACGCAATGGGGATGATCATAAACAGCCCTGTCACCCAAAAGGTGTTGGCCACTCCCAGGCTGGGCAGCCAGGCGGCAATAATCAGGCTGCCCACAGTGAACAGAAAAGAGCCCATGCTCCGCAGCGCGCCAAAGTTCAGCCTCAGCTCATTACAGTTGCGCACCAAAAGATTCTCCGCATAGGGGGACATGGAGGCGCGGAAGAAGTTGATTGCCGGCACCAGGCACAGCAGCAGCAGGTGCGAGAGCTTCAGGCTGGTGGGAATCAGGGGTATTCCGGCATAAAGCAGAGCGCCGCCTGCCAGCACCATAGTCAGCACCCTGCGCAGAGAGCCGGTGCGGTCGCTGACCATGCCCCAGAAGGTGACAGAGGCAATGCCCACCGCCGAGGAGATGGCGTTGAGCAGTCCAAGGGTGGAGGCCGAAAACCCTACGCTTTGGAGATAGACGGTCTGATAGCAGCCAAAGGCCCA
>NZ_JBQISV010000126.1:0-4913 GCF_056800975.1 Acutalibacter sp. | reverse complement strand
TCATAGATTGATAGGTACCCGCTTCATAATCTTGATACTGCTCCACGGTCTTCAAGTATTCATCGTGAGATTCTATCTTTTCATAAGCCATAATTACACCGCTCCTTTTCGTATCTGTGCAACTTCCGATTTGTCGATTTGTCACGAGCCAAGTATACCATCAATGGGAATGACATTCAACCCTCATTTATAGGCGCTGATAGTAGTGGCAAGCAATGCCTCGGTATAGACCCTGTGCCGCTTGTTGGTGGCTGACGGCCCCTAAGCCCCCGGTGATCGGCACAGCTGCGTCCGATGCACAAGCCGCCGCTGGCGTCTGCTGGTATATACCGGCAGGGAACGACACCCCCGGAGGGCGCACGATGGCCGCAGGCCATACCACCACCAGCCAGCGGCGGTGGTGAGTAAGTGCGCTCTTCGAGAGGGCCAACAAAGATAAGGGAGCGCCCAGGTCATCCCCAGACGCTCCCGCTTTGGTCCCTCCTGCTGGTCGATCACCGCCCCTCCAGCCTGTGTCATTTTGCCACAAATGAGCCGCCAGTCAATGTAATGTGGTGGTCTGGTGAAACCACCCTTTATACATTACATCTCAGTATAGCTTGTTTAAGAAAATATTTCAAGCTATTCCAGTGCAATCCAGAGAATTTGTCCATTTTGTCAAGGGTTTTCTCAAAGAATCTGCCCTAGAAATGGAAAAAAGAGGTGTGGGGCGATCATTGAGCCAGCAGTTAATCCTCCTGGTCCAGAGCCAGGACCGTATGGCACAACACCTGGGCGCCGTGAATTAAATCCTGCTCTTCGGTCCACTCCTCGCCGCAGTGGCTCAAACCGTCCTTGCTGGGGACGAAGATCATGCCAATGGGGAGGCGATGTGCAATGGGGTTGGCGTCGTGGCCGGCGCCGCTGGGCATCACAATGTGGCTCACGCCAGCCTGCGCGGCCGCGGCGTCAATTACCTGCATCAGGTGCGCGTCGCAGCGCACGGAGCCCTTGTCAATCTTCTTCTCAATATCAAATTCAACGGTGTCAATTCCAGCGGCAATCTCCTCAATTTGTCGGAGCAGCTCATCTGTCTTCTCGTGGTCCATGTGGCGCATCTCAAAGGTGCACTCCACCCGCCCGGGAATAACATTCTCCGAGCCAGGCCAAAGCTGAACGGTGCCCACGGTTAAGACCAGCGTGTCGTCAATCTGGCGGCAGCGCCTGTCGGCCTCGGCAATCAGACGGGACATAGCCACCATAGCATCCCGGCGGTTGCTCATCATGGTCGTGCCGGCGTGGTTGCTGTGTCCCTTGGCAGTTACCTTGTAGCGGACAATGCCCACAATGCCGCTGACCACGCCCACATCCAGGTTTTTATGGAACAGGGTATCCCCCTGTTCAATATGTAACTCTAAATAACATTTCGCATTGGAGAAGTCCCGGCGGCAATCCAGAATCTCCTGGACCGTATGGCCGTACTGCGCCAAGGCCTCTTTCAGGCCTGGCTGAGCGGGGTCTACAAGCCCGGCAATAGCCCGGCTTCCAAAGGTTCCGCCGATTGGGTTGGACTCCTCGGCATTGAAGCCGTAAATCTCCAGGGGGCGGCGCAGCTGTTTTCCCTCCCGGCGCAGCCAGCCGGCCACGGCCAGACCCGCCGCCACACCATAAGCGCCGTCAAACAATCCGCCGGAGGGAACCGTATCCAGATGGGAACCAAGTACAATGCTTTTAGCCCCTGGCTGGCTCCCGGGCAGCACGCCGTGGATATTGCCGGCAGCATCCCGGCTCACCTCCATCCCCAGTGCCCGCATTTCCTGCTCTACAATATCTACCGCCTGGAAATATTCCGGGCTGTAGCAGGTCCTGGTGTAGGAGCCGTCTTCGTTATGGCCTGCCTGTCCGATTTTTCGTAAAATTTCCGATACATGGTTCATGTCATTTCCTCCCTTTTTCCATAAATGCTGTGTCGCCATATTTTCAGTTAAATGCGGAGAATTGGCAAAAATAGAATAGACGCGGCGGCGGATGCCGCCGCGTCTCAAGCGGGTACAGCCTGATTATTTGTTCAGGGCAGGGCGGACAAACTCGCCCCAGCCGGCGGCGCTTTCATCCACAATGCCGTCCTGGAAGACCACACGGCCACGGACCACAGTGCAGTCAATCGCACAGTCAAGCTCCCAGCCCTCGTACACCTTAGAGATGCCCTTCGCCTGGGAATAGCTGTCCTCAGCGCGGCAGATAACTTTTTTGTCCAGGTCAACAATGACAAGGTCGCCATCGGAACCAGCGGCAATAACCCCTTTCTGGGGGAAGATGTTAAAGCACTTGGCGGGGTTGACGCTGCACAGCTCCACAATCCGTTCCAGGCTGACTCCCCGCTTGCGGCCCTCTGTGATCATCAGGGGAAGGCGCAGGTCGATGCCGGGAAAGCCGGAGGGGGAGAGGAAAATATCTTTCTTGCCGTTTTTGTCCAGCTTTTCTTTCTCAGAGACCAGGAAGGGACTGTGGTCGCTGCCAATGAAGTCCACGGTGCCATCCTTGACATAGTCCCACAGCTTATCCACCTCTTCCCGCTTGCGCAGGGCGGGGTTGCACTTGGCATAGGCGCCCAGGCGCTCCACATAGCTCTCGTCCAGCAGCAGATAGTGCGGGCAGGTCTCTACCAACACCTTTTGCCCGGCCAGCTTGGCCTGCTTGGCCAGTTCCATCGCGTCGCAGGCGGACACATGGACCAGCTCGATGGGACAATCCACATCCTTGGCAAACTTCAGCATCTTGGAAATCGCCTCAATTTCCACAATCGGAGGGCGGGATTCGCAATGGGCAAGGTTCTCGCCCTGCCGCCCCTGCTGGCGGATGCGCTGGATAAAGCCGGTAACCAGTTCATTGTCCTCGGCGTGGGCGGCCACCGGCAGCCCAGTTTTTTTCACCTCCTCCAGCACGCGATAGAGCTGATCGTTATTCGCGCTGGTCAAGCCCACAAACTCGGCATCCCGTCCCTCGGGCGCGGCGTGAAGAAAGGTTTTGTAGGCCACAATGCCCTCGTGGCTCAAGGGCTCGATGGCCTCGGGGTGCTCGCCGCCAGCAGCGCCAAAGAAGCAGAAGTCCACACAGCTGCCCTTCTCATGCCGGTCGTTAGCGGCACACTCCCGGCCCTTGCACAGGTCGATGCGATTGCGAAGTATCTCACTGTTCCACTGGGGCGGCATGGAGATGGGGTGCTCAAAGAAGGTCGTGCAGCCCCCTGCGGCGGCAGCGCGGGTGCCCACCTCAAAGGTCTCGCGCTCCCAGTGGCCGGGGTCACGGTAATGTACATGGGTGTCAATTCCGCCGGGCAAGACGTACTTTCCAGCAGCATCAATCGTCTTAGCAGACTCGGGCAGAGCTCCCGGCTGCGCGATCATAGCAAATTTGCCGTCCTGAATGCCTACATCCACCTTGCGAAAGCTGCCCTCAATGAATACCAAGCCATTTATGATTGCCAAATCTAACATAATATTTGACCTCCTATAAAGATGCGTTCATTAAGCAGTATAGGTGTCCCAAACAGCGGGATCAACTGCAGCTTTAATTGCCTCGCGCTCAGGCTGGGCAGCGTCACGGAACACCTGCCGCTGCTCATCAGTCAGATCTACAAAGGTACATCCGAAATCTTCAATCTCCTGGCTCCACTCCGCTTCCTTTGCCAGCGCGCTGTTTGTAGCGGTGTTGCAGCCAATCTTTACGGCCTCATCAAAAAGCGCTTTATGCTCCTCGCTCAGGCTGTTATAGAAGTCCAGGTTAACAACCCACTGCTGGGTCTGTTGAAGGTGGTTTGTCTTCGTAATATATTTCTGCTGTTCATATAGCTTTGCGGAATAAATGGTTTCTACAGGGTTTTCCTGTGCGTCTACCGTTCCCTGCTGCAGAGCGGTATACAGCTCACTGAAATTAAAGGGAGTAGGGGTAGCCCCCATACTCTGCCAGCCCTTAATATGGAAATCATTCTGCATCACGCGGAAGGTGAGCCCTTTCAGGTCCTCCGGCGCATAAATGGGCTTATTGGCAGTCGTAGCCCGGAACCCATGGACGCTGTAGCCCGCCAGATAAAACCCTTCTTTGGCATAGACCTCACGCATGGTGGACAAGAAATTCTCATCCTCCATAAACTTCGCCTTCACATCATCAATATTATCAAAATTATAAAACAGATCGTGAATCACTGCATTGGGAATGTAGTTCACAATGATGGAATTTGCAAGCGTCATCTGAATATTGCCGCTCTGGACCATCTGGCACAATTCATCATCGCTGCCCATGGAATTGTTGGGGTACACATTCACGGTAATAGCACCGTTAGAATTAGTTTCCAGATAGTCTTTCATTGCGAGGCATCCCTCTTGTACCGCAGTGGCCTCCGAGCCAAAATGGCCAACGTTGATGGTAATGCTTTCACCGCTGGTTTGATTGCTGTTAGAGGGGTTTTTGTTGCTGCTGTTTGGGTCGCTGCTGTTGTTGCCGCAAGCAGTCAGGCTGAATACCAGCGCAAGGGCGGAGGCCAGGGAAATAATTTTTTTCATGTTCAGTTTCCTCCTAAATAATTTGTCGTTGCAGCAGTTGGCTGCATTCTTGTTTAACGCCGACGGCTTTGAACCGAGACGCATAAACCGAAGAGTTTAGCCCATCAGGCTTGGAAGAACCAAGGTAATCTGCGGAATATAAGTGATCAGCATCAGTGCCAGAATAAACATGACGATAAAGGGGAATGCATGCTTTGCAATACGTGTGATTGGAATTTTGGTGATGGAGTTCGCCACAAACAGATTTGTCCCAATCGGCGGCGTGACAAATCCGATTGCCAGATTGACCGTCATAATAACGCCGAAGTGAATGGTATCTACCCCATACTGTTGGACAATAGGCAGCATAATAGGAGACAGAATCAGGATACA
>NZ_JBQISV010000125.1:0-5176 GCF_056800975.1 Acutalibacter sp. | reverse complement strand
AGATTGATCGTCAGATGGCGTCAAAATTTTTTGACAGGCGTCAGCCTGCCTGCAAAATTTTGACGCCATCTGACGATCAATCTGACTGCGCAATCTGCCCACGTCTCATTCCGGGATAGGCTCTTAGAATGATTATACCTGGCCAGGGAAGAATGCGCAAGGGGAAATTTGGGTGGGGAAGGAGGCCGCTCGCTGTTTTGGCAGTCTCCGGCTTGCTTTCTCCCCATGCATGTGATACAATGAATCCAAAAAACTACAGGAGCATGTTATGATCACTTACGACCAGATCAAGCAAGACCCCGCCATCAAGACCTATATCGCCCAGGCCGACGCCTCTATGGCGGCGCTGGGCTTTACCGAGCACAGCTTTGCCCATGTGGGCCGGGTCTCTGACACGGCCGGGTATATTCTGCGCACGCTGGGCTATCCGGCCCGTCAGGTGGAGCTCACCCAGATTGCCGCCTATCTGCACGACATCGGCAACCTGGTCAACCGGGTGGACCACAGCCAGAGCGGGGCTGTCATGGCCTTTCGCCTGTTGGACAACATGGGATTTCCCCCGGAGGAGATCGCTCTGATTGCCACTGCCATCGGCAACCACGACGAGGGCACTGGGGTGCCTGTGAGCCCCGAGGCCGCAGCGTTGATTCTTGCGGACAAGTCTGACGTGCGCCGGACCCGGGTGCGGGGCAAGGACCCTGCCGGGTTTGACATCCACGACCGGGTGAACTACTCGGTCACCGGCTCGCGGCTGGAAATTGACCCCAGCAAGGAGGCTATCTGGCTCCGGTTGGAGATCGACCCCAATTTTAGCTCGGTGATGGAGTATTTTGAGATATTTATGGCCCGTATGCTCCTCTGCGGCAAGGCGGCGGAGAAGCTGGGGCTGGAATTCAAGCTGGCCATCAACGGCCAGCAGGTGATCTAGGAGGCCTTTATGCAGTATTGTACCAAGTGCCGCCGACTGTGTGAGGACGCTGTCAACCGCTGCCCGGCTTGCCGCAGCCAGAATCTCCGGCCCGCCGGGGAGGAGGACATGGCGTTTCTCTGCAGGTGCGAGGCCTACGAGGCGGAACGTCTGTGCCAGGCCCTGGACGGAGCAGGGATTGCCCACAGCCTTGAGGACAGAGGGAGTGGATATTTCTCCTTTGACAGCGAGGACTCTCCCACCGGGAAGGAGCTCTATGTGTCAGCCGGGCAGATGGAGGCCGCCCGGCAGCTGGCCGCTCAGGTGGGCTGGGAGCTGGAACAGGAGCAGCAGGAGCAGGAGGGCGAGCCGCCCTCTGCCAAACGACTGGTGGGGGAGATACTATCGGTGCTGGTCTTTTTGCTGCTGATTATGGCAGCGGTCTACGGCGCGGACGGGCTGGCTAATTGGTTGAAGTCCTTGGTGGGCGGAGGCTGAAGATTTTTGTAACCAACCCTTTCTCCATGACGATTTTATAAATGGAATGGCTGAACGCAGGCGAATGCGGGTATGCGGCCCCATGTGTCTCAGCGGATCATGTTGCAGGAAAGGTGGAATCTGTTATGAAACGGAAAAGGTCTCTTGTTCTGTCCAGCATCTTTTTGTCCTTGCTGCTGGCGTTGACTGGCTGCGGCGCTGCGGGAGGCGACCTGATGGCGGGCGTCCGCCCCCGAAAGACCGGCGGCGGGGCTGACCGGCAGGGCCCGGGCGCAGACGCCTGCGCGGAGCTTGGCCTGGAGCTGCTGCGCCGCGCCCAGGAGGCTCAGCCGGGAGAGGGGGTGCTGGCCTCCCCTCTGTCTGTGCTCAGTGCATTGACTATGACGGCGGGGGGAGCCTCCGGCGCGACCCTGGCCCAGCTGGAGGCTGCTCTGGGCCTGCCGGAGGACCAGCTGCGGGAGTGGATCGCTGCCTATTCCAGCGGCCTGCCCGATAACGGGAAGGCCAGTCTTCACCAGGCAAACTCCATCTGGCTGCGGGAGGGAGCGGTGAAGGTGGAGAAGGACTTTTTACAGCAAAACGCAGACTATTTCAGCGCGGATGTCTATCAAAAGTCCTTTGACGGCACGACTCTCGAGGAGCTCAACGACTGGGTCAAGGAGAACACCCACGGGATGATCCCCCAGATTCTTTCAGAGTTAAAGTCCGAGGCCATGCTGGTGTTGCTCAATGCCCTGGCCTTTGAGGGGGAGTGGGAGAGCGTCTACGACGAATATGCGGTGCGGGAAAAGCTGTTCACCCTGGCGGACGGCACAGAGACCCAGGTGGACATGATGTTCTCCTCTGAGGGATATTATCTGCGGGACGGGGAGGCGGCGGGCTTTCTTAAGCCCTACGCGGGCGGCGAGTATGCCTTTGCCGCTCTGCTGCCCCCAGAGGGCCAGTGCCTGTCAGACTACCTGGCAGGCCTTACCGGCCAGCGGCTGCGGGCTGTGCTGGCCGGCGCGCAGAAACAGGAGGTGCTGGCGGGGCTTCCCAGATTTGAGGCAGAGTACAGCGCCCGGCTGGATGGGCTGCTTCAGGAGATGGGCGTGACCGACGCCTTTGACCCGGCGCGTGCGGACCTCTCCCGGATGGGCAAAACAGAGGACGGTATGCCGCTGTATATCAGCCAAATTGTGCACAAGACCTATCTCTCGGTGTTTGAGCAGGGCACAAAGGCTGGCGCGGCCACGGCGGTGGTGGCAGAGGCAGGGTCTGCCCTGCCGGATGAGCTGCCCCAGGTCTATCTGGACCGGCCCTTCCTCTATATGATTGTGGACACAGAGACCTGCACCCCTGTTTTTATCGGCACAATGGAAAACCCGGCCTGAGGGCTATAAATATTTTATAAACTCCCGGAGGATTTAGAAGCCTCTGGGAGTTTTTTATAAAAATAGCGGAAATTTATTTATAAAAGGACTGGAAAAAAGAAGAAGACTATGCTATAATAAAGCCTTGTGAAGAAGAATTCCAAGAGGGAAAAGGAGGAATCTGATTTGATCATCGGCAAGCACATCAACCGTTATTATCTGAAGTTCGGGTGGGTTTTGCTGCTGGGCCTGGCCGCTTTGGTGGCGGTGGACTATTTCCAGCTGATGATCCCCAACCTGTACCAGATGGTGATCAACGGCGTAAACCAGGGCTATGTGGAGATTGACGGCCAGCAGGTGGCCTTTGACCTGGACTTTCTGCTGGACCGGATTTGTATGCCTATGGTGGGGGTCATTCTGGCTATTGTGGCCGGACGTTTTTTGTGGCGGCTGGCCTTTATGGGCAGCGCCATCCGGCTGGAAGCGGACCTGCGCAACCGCATGTTTGACAACGCCAAAAACCTGAGCCGGGAGTTCTATCAGGAGAACAAGGTGGGCAACCTGATGAGCCTGTTCACCAACGACCTGGACACGGTGCAGGACTGCTTTGGCTGGGGCGTGCTCATGTTTTTCGACGCGCTGTTTATGGGGACTCTGGCAGTGATGAAAATGTGGAGCATGAACCCCCTGCTCACCCTGTTCTCCATGATCCCCATGGCCCTGTTGCTGTGCATGGCCACCATGGTGGGCAAAAGTCTGATGCGTAAGTGGGACATCCGGCAGCAGGCCTTCTCCAATCTGTCGGACTTTTCTCAGGAGAGCTTCTCAGGCATTGCGGTAATCAAGGCCTTTGTGAAGGAGAGTAAGGAGCTGCTGGCCTTTCAGAAGCTGAACCAGGAGAACGAGGTGGCCAACATCAACCACACCAAGACCTCGGTGCTGTTCCGCATTTTTGTCACTCTGTTCATTGAGAGCGTGGTCTGTGTCATTTTGGGCTACGGCGGTTTTCTGGTGTATCAGGGCAAGTTCAACGCCGGACAGCTGGTGGAGTTCATCGGCTACTTCAACTCGGTAGTGTGGCCCATCATGGCTGTCAGCGAGCTGATCGACATGACCAGCCGGGGCAAGGCTTCTCTGGACCGGGTCAGCGAGCTGCTGGACGCTAAGGTCACTGTGGCAGACAAGCCCGGCGCCAGGCCCCTGGAAAAGATTCGGGGAGATATCGAGTTCCGAGACCTGAGCTTCCGTTACCCTGACGGGGAGTTCGACGCCCTGGAGCACATCTCCTTTACCATTAACGCCGGTGAGAACGTGGGGCTGGTGGGCAAAACCGGCTCTGGCAAGACTACCTTGGTGGACCTGATTCTGCGTACATATAATGTGCCCGACGGCGCCCTGTTTATAGACAGCCAGGATGTGAACGATGTGACCATCCACTCCCTGCGGGATGGCTGCGCCTATGTGCCCCAGGACAATTTCCTGTTCTCCGACACCATTGAGCACAACATTGCCTTTGGTGTGGAGGACTATGACGACAGAACCATCACCCAGTATGCCAAGCTGGCGGACATTCACCACGACGTGAAGGGCTTCCAGCACGGCTATCACACCATTCTGGGGGAGCGGGGCGTTACCGTCTCCGGCGGACAGAAGCAGCGCATCTCCATTGCCCGGGCGTTGATGAAAAATGCGCCCATTCTGATTCTGGACGACTCTGTCTCAGCGGTGGACACCAAAACCGAGCGGGCCATTTTGGGGAACCTGCGGGCCACCCGGGCGGGGAAGACCACCATCCTCATCGCCCACCGTATTTCTACCATCGAGCAGATGGACAAGATTCTGTTTATCGACCAGGGCAGGCTGGTGGCAGCAGGCGCCCATGCGGAGCTCTACCAGAGCTGCCCTGAGTACACCAAGATGGTGGACCTGCAAAGGTTGGACGAGGAAGGGAGTGAGCACAGCAATGCGTGAGTTTCTGCCGGTTCTGATTGTAGGCGGCATTATCGGTATGTTCGCCCTGGTTTTTGTGGCGGCCTTTTTTGCCGCCAAGCGGAAAAACGTCCTGGAAAACCGGGAGCGCAATATGCCCGACTCGGAGATCGTCAAGCGGCTGCTGGTCTATGCCAAGCCCTACCGCAAGAAGTTTGTGCTGGTGTTTTTTGTTATGCTTGTGGCTAATGTCTACTCAGTGGTCTCTCCGCTGGTAATCGGCCATATTGAAGAGACTGTAGTGGGCGATTTCGAGCTGTCCTATCTGTTCCGCATTGTGCTGGTATATGTGTGCATTCTGCTGGTCTCGCTGCTGTGCACCTACATTCAGGCCATGGTGCTGCAGCAGGTGGGGCAGAAGATTCTCTCCGCCATGCGGGAGGATGTGTTTACCCACATTGAGAGCCTCAGCCATGAGCAGCTGAATAAT
>NZ_JBQISV010000124.1:0-5226 GCF_056800975.1 Acutalibacter sp. | reverse complement strand
CGCGGATATCCGGGGCGCGGGCACGGATACCATCAAGATTCACGGGGTGCAGCAGCTGCGGGGGGGGACTTATGCCATTATCCCCGACCAGATTGAGGCCGGCACCTATATGCTTGCCGCCGCCGCCACCCATGGGGACGTCACTGTGAAAAACGTGACCCCCAAGCACCTGGAGTCCATCTCTGCCAAGCTGGTGGAAATGGGCGTAACCGTGGAGGAGGGGGACGACAGTGTGCGGGTGGTGTGCAGCGGCCAGCTGCGCAAATGCAATGTAAAGACCCTGCCCCATCCTGGCTTTCCCACAGACATGCAGCCTCAAATCACCACCCTGCTCACCACGGCGGGGGGCATCAGCATGGTGACAGAGGGTATTTTCAGCGGCGGACGCTTCAAATATGTGGACGAGCTGCGGAATATGGGCGCGAAAATCACCGTAGAGGGCAGTCTGGCAGTAGTAGAGGGCGTCCCCATGCTCAAGGGCGCGCCGGTGCGGGCTCTTGACCTGCGGGCCGGAGTTGCCATGGTACTGGCCGGTCTGATGGCCGACGGGGTGACCCAGGTGGAGAACATCAAGTTTATTGAGCGGGGCTATGAGAACATTGTCGACAAGCTGGCGGGGCTGGGCGCGGACATCCATCTGCAGCGGACCCCGGACAGCTATGGCAGCAATTACCGCCTGGGCTGAGTTATGCCGGTAAGAAGGCGTTATGAGGCCAGCGCCGCCCAGGTGCTGGCGCTGCAAAACCCGGACGGCACCTGGGGCAGTCAGTTTCACACCCTGTCCATGCCGGACCGCCGCCGGGGACTGATGACCACGGAACAGGCCCTGCGGCGGCTGCGCATTCTGGGCTATACCATAGAGGACGAGCCCATCCGCCGGGCGGTGGACTGTATGGTCAGCTGCCTGCGGGGGGAGAGAACCATCGACAATTACTGGGAGAAGGGCCACGACTGGGCCCTGTTCACCCGGCTGATGCTCTCCACCTGGGTGCGGGAGTTCTGTCCGGAGGAGCCCGAGGCCCTGGCCTTTGCCCGGCAGTGGGCCGGTGTGGTGGAGTCTGCTTTTACGGAAGGGCGGTATCATGCCGGGAGCTACCGTCATGCCTATACCAACACTTTCGGGGCCCCGCCCCGGGGCGGACGGGAGCGGGACTTTGTGGATTTTTACCATGTAAGCCTAGTCAAGGGCCTGCTGTCGCCGCAAACCGAAGCCTGGTTTCTGGACTATGTGATCGAGAAGCCGGAGGGCATCTATTATATCTGCGACGGCCCAGTGAGCCGTCCACCCAGAGAATTTGCCGGCCGAGAGACCGTTCGCTGGCTCAGCGCGGTGGAGCTGCTGCTGGGGTACGGTCAGGCGGCACAGAAGCTGGACTTTGCGGCGGACTGGCTGGAAGCGCATCGGGACGGGTCTGGCCAATGGGACCTGGGGCCTCAGGCCAAAAACGGCGTTCAGCTGCCGCTGTCCCTGTCCTGGCGAAGGAAAGGGGCCCGGCAGGCAGACCACACCCAGTGGGTGGGGGATATACTGGGCCAGCTCAGGCCCGAGCAAAAGCAATAAGAGGACATGCACCCTGTCCGGTCAGCCCCGGCAGGGCCGTTTTATGAGGAGGAAGGTATATGGCTCGTCTCTGCCCGCTGTTTTCCGGCAGCTCGGGGAACAGCTACTATATTGGCTCCCGCAGCGCGGGGGTGCTGATCGACGCAGGCCCCTCCTGCCGCAGGATGGAGGGCATTCTGGGCCTGTGCGGCATTGAGATGTCTGCTGTAAAGGCCATTTTGGTGACCCATGAGCACAGCGACCACATCGGGGGCATCCGGGTGCTGGCAAAAAAGCATGATCTGCCGGTATACGCCACCCCCGGCACGCTGGACGCCATGGCCCCCCAGGTGGGGGACGTGGAGCTAATCGACATCTCCGGCGGCGCGGAGCTGGCCGGTATGGAGGTGCGCCCCTTTCCCGTGTCCCACGACTGCGCCCAGCCTGTGGGCTACCGCATACATACCGGGGACGGCAGAAATTTTTGCCTGGCCACAGACCTGGGGTATCTCTCGGAAGAGGTGAAGGCCGCGCTGACAGGCTGCGACGCGGTGGTGCTGGAATCCAACCATGACGTGGAGATGCTGCGCATGGGCCCCTACCCGCCCCCTCTCAAACGGCGGATTTTGTCCAGTCAGGGACATCTCTCCAACAGGGCCTGCGCGGGCATTCTGCCCTGGCTGCTACAGTCTGGGGTGCGGCGGTTTGTGCTGGCCCATCTTAGCCGGGAGAACAACAGCCCCCAGCTGGCAGAAGCCGCCAGCGTTGCCGCCCTGACCCAGGCCGGGTATGTGCGGGAGGTGGACTACCTGCTGGAAACCGCGCCGGTAGAAAATTTTCAGGGCAGGACGGTGATTTTCTGATGCTGGGGGTGCGCATTGTCTGCCTGGGCAAGCTGCAGGAGCCCTTCTGGCAGGGGGCTGTGGCGGAGTATCAGAAGCGGCTGCAGAGCCTGTGCCGGCTGGAGCTCATCCAGCTGCCTGAGGAGCGGCTGCCCCAGAACCCCTCCCCGGCCCAGATTGCCGCCGGGCTGGAAAAGGAGGCGGGGCTGATCCTCCCCCGGCTGCGGGGAACTGTCTGCCCCCTGTGCATTGAGGGCAGGCTGCTGGACTCGCCAGGTATGGCGGCGTTGCTGGACCAGGCCATGCAGTCGCCGGGCAGCGTGACCTTTGTCATTGGCAGCTCTCACGGCCTGGCCGGGCGGGTGAAGCAGGCAGGGCAGGGCATCTCCATGTCAAAAATGACCTTCCCCCACCAGCTGGCCCGGGTAATGCTGTGCGAGCAGGTGTACCGGGGACTACAGATTTTGCGGGGCAGCGCCTATCATAAATAGGGGTATGTCTGCAAGAGGTGTTCCGGCGACAGAGTGCACAGGGCGAACTCAGGGAGCCTCTGACATTCGTTGTACGAAGTCTGACATTCACTGCACGAAGCCTCCCTGAGACCCCACCAGCACCTTAGACACCCCGACCTGCGTGTACTACAAGGTGAGGGGATGGTGGCGGGATTCTGTCCCACCACAGTCTGTGACATGCTTGGGAACAAGGCCCCCTGCCGCGAGGTTGTGTTATATCAAAAAAGGACCTGGCTTGCGCCAGGTCCTTTTTCTTAAGTAGGTTACACATCCAGCTTCATGTCGCCAAGCTTCACCCAGCCCAGCCGGCGCAGGCCCAGGTCAATCCCCAGGGCCAGCAGAGCCGGCAGGATAACACACACCAGCCCCAGCCCCAGCCAGTCAAAGGCAGTGATTGCCGCCTTTGCGCCGGTGGCTACATCGTTCACCCAGCCGGAGTACACGCCGATCTGCCCCACCAGACCGCAGGTGCCCATGCCCGAGGCCACGCCCCCAGAGGGGTCGTTCATCTGCAGGCCGAACACACAGGTGGCAATGGGCCCGGTGACTGCTGAGGCCAGCGTGGGGGCAATCCAGATGCGGGGGTTTTTGATAATGTTTGGCACCTGCAGCATGGAGGTGCCCAGCCCCTGGGCCACCAGCCCGCCCCAGCTATTCTCTCGGAAGCTGATGACCGCGAAGCCGATCATCTGGGCGCAGCAGCCTGCCACCGCGGCTCCTCCCGCCAGGCCCGTCAGGCTGAATGCCGCGCACAACGCCGCCGAGGAGATGGGCAGGGTGAGGGCAATGCCTACCAGCACAGACACCACAATGCCCATCCAGAAGGGCTGAAGGACCGTGGCATCTTTAATCAGCTGGCCGAAGGCAGTAGCCACCGAGCCAATGGCCGGGGCGAACAGATAAGCCAAAGCAGCGCCCGAGCCGATGGTCACCAGGGGGGTGACCAGAATGTCCACCGGGGTCTTTTTGCTGACCAGCTTGCCCAGCTCGCAGGCAGGAATAGCCAGCAGCAGCACCGCCAGAGGACCTCCCCCGCCCCCCAGCGCGTTGGAGGCCGTGCCCACCGCAGTCAGGGAGAACAGCACCAGCGGCGGGGCCTTCAGGGCAGAGCCAATGGCAATAGCCATAGCGGGCCCGGCCATGGACTTGGCAAAGCCCCCAATCTCCTCCAACACGGGCAGGCCAAATTGGGCTCCCAAGGTGGAGATAATGGTCCCCACCAGCAGTGAGGCAAACAGGCCCTGGGCCATGGCGCTCATGGCGTCTACAAAGTAGAGGCGCAGGTAAGACTTGGCGGCTTCCCAGCCGCTTTTTTTGCCGGGAGCCGCTGGGGACACAGGGGGTGTTTCAGTATTTTTGCTCAAAGGGAAAACTCCTTCCGATGCCGGAAGGTGCGCCGACAGGGCGCAGCCCTCCGGCAGATATGTTTTTTGATTGGCAGAGAAATCTATATTCGCTATGTTGCCCAGGCCGGACAGCCGGTTTGGGTCGGGAGAACGCCGCCAGAGGTCTTCCGGCTGTGTGGTCGTCTCCGTCCCTACTGACGGTTCCTGCCCTGCCTGGACCGTGTTGGGTTTTCCTATCATTATATCGATTATGGCGAGATTGTCAAGAGGGTAATGAGAAAAAGCGGCGTTTCCTCAGAACTGTCCCACTGCAAACAGGGTGGAGCTGTGTCGGCAAGGGAGAGGCCGCCGTGTTATGGAGCGGTAGAAAGCAGATAAAGAGCGTCTCTTACCACCCATGTATAATTACAGTATGGCGGGGCGAGCCCTTCCCCCAGGCCGGGGACTCCGCAATTTGCCTGGCACTTGCGTCTCCACCGCTTCTATGGTAAAATGTGTTCTGACGAACACAAGGAGAAGCCCTGAAGCGCGAAGCGCTTCTCTTTTGCTACGCAAAAGCACCGGACTTCTCCGAACAGATTTATGGTATAATACAGTCAGACGAAAAAGCGGAAAGGGAGCGAGACCATGGAGGAACTGCTGGAACAATTATTGGAGGAATGCCGCCCCTATACCAGCCAGGGTAAAACCGCAGACTATATCCCGGAGCTGGCAAAAAAGGACCCGGACGCCCTGGGCGTCTATGTTATTGGCAGCGAGGGCAAGCACAGCTGGGCCGGAGACTGCCGCCAGGGCTTTACCCTGCAGAGCATGGTCAAGCCCATTCTGTTGCTGCAGGCCCTGCTGGACAACGGCACAGAGGCGGTGCAGTGCCGGGTGGGCGTGGAGGCCACCGGCAAGCCCTTTGACGCCATTAACGCAGGCGACCGGGCCCTGGACAGCCGGCATATCAACCCCATGGTGAACATGGGGGCCATTGTGATGTG
>NZ_JBQISV010000123.1:0-5304 GCF_056800975.1 Acutalibacter sp. | reverse complement strand
CCCATGCGCTGCTGGCCGAAGTCCCCTTTTCGCTGATGTTGAAGGACAAAGTTGTAATTGACCCCGATATTGTGCCGGACGCCGTTTTTCTGGGACAGGCATTTTTTAGCCAATCCAACACTGTCTTGTAAAGAGTGGCAAACTTGCGCGTTTCCATAGTCGCGGCACTGTGGAATGGGTATGAAAGGTGTATGGAATTTGAGCAGAAATGAAAAACTCCCCAGCCGGGGAGTTTTTCGCATTTATAGCTGTATTGTAAAACACATTCCAAGCGGGGACTTCATAGGCGCAAAGGAATCCGTGGTATTCATAGCGGTCAAGAGCGTGTCCACGATATAAATCCGCTCAAACAGCCTTGCCCGTGGTCTAATTTCATCATCTGCTCGGTTGACGCAGAAATCTTTTTAATATAATCCACAATTACCTTGGGAAAGGGCAGGGCAGAAATCCCTGCCCCGCCCCTTGCCGGTCAACCGGTCTGAAGATCGCTTTTACAGCGCCACCCATGCGCCGCGCTCTGCCGACGTGAGGATGGCGTCCACTACATGCTGGTTGGCCTGGCCGTCCTGAATGCGGGCGGCCTTCCCTGCCTCCACGCCGTTGATGATGTCCGCAAAGGACTGCATCTGATCGCTGTGGTAATACTCCGGAATGTGCAGCTTGGTGTAGGCATGGGCTTCTGCGTTGATGTCCCCCGAGCACACTTCAATCTCGTCATCCACCCCCTGAGTCGCGTCCAGAGAGTAAACGATCGCCCCCTCGCTGCCGTAGATCTCCATGCGCTGGTAGTTCCCCCGGCCAAAGGCAAAGCGGGTGATCTGGAAGCTGGCGGATACCCCATCCTCCATGTCCGCCATGTAGTTGCAGAAGTCGTCCACATCCACTGTGCCCATGCCGCTGCCGTCCAGCAGCCTGCGCTGTGTGACATAGGTGCCGGTGTGGCCCACCACCCGGGTATACTCCTTACCCAATACAAAGCGCACCAGGTCCAGGGCATGGCAGCCCAGGTCGCCCAGAGCCCCCGAGCCCGTGTGCTTTTTGGCATACCTCCACACCAGGGGACAGTCTGCCCGGGGCAGGCCCCAGGCCTGAAAATACTGCATGTCCACATGGTAAACCCTGCCGATTTTCCCCTGGGCCACCAGGTCCTGGGCAAACCGCGCCGCTGCCTTAAACCGGTAGGAGAAGCACACCATGTTGGGCAGACCCCTTTCCTCGGTGGCTTTTGCCAGAGTATCCGCCTCCTCCGCTGTCATGGTAATGGGTTTTTCTACCGCATAGGGCTTGCCTGCCTTTACAGCGGCCATTGCCACAGGAAAATGCACGTCGTTGGGGGTACAGATGTCCACCGCGTCCACGTCCGGGCAGTTCACCAGGTCGTGATAGTCCAGAAAGCGGTGGGAGGGGTCAATCCCCAAACGGTCGCCTGTTTCGTTCAGCTTCTTTTCGTCAATATCGCAAATAGCAACCAGCTTCAGGTCCGGGCTCCGATCAATGCCCGGCTGGTGTACGCCGCCCCAAATACCGCCCAGGCCCACAGAACCCACGCGGATCGTTTTCTTTTCCATAATACAAACCTCCTGCTTATAAGCTATAAATTCCCTGTTGATCTGCGTCGTCAAAGGTCAGCCCCAAATACCGGGCCGCCTCCCGCAGCACAGGCTTGTAATTTCCGTATACGCCGCCTACATGGTGGATATACGGCCCAAACATCAGCTTCTCCTCCCAGCGCTTCCAGTTATCCGCCTCAAACCAGACATAGGTGCCGGTGGTTTCCGGGCCGTCCACAGCCCTGCCCTCGCCGCCGAACAGGTAATACTCCCCGCCCGCCTCGTCAAACCGGCAAAGGGTGATCTCCCCCTTTTTCAGGAAAAACCGCTCCTGGCCCTCCGCCAGCCCGGCCGCGCTCATGGGGTCCTTCAGAGAATAGGGGAAGGGCCCGCAGTGCCAGAGCAGCTCGGCATTGTCGTTCTTCGGGTGGCGTATGGTCAGGTCAGCCAAAAATACCGGCTCCTCTCCCAGGGCTGCCGCGTGCAGCATGGCCATGGTCACCGCGCCGTTCACGTCTGTCTCGCAGGCCAAAGGCAGGCCTGCGTCTCCCAGCTCGCCCAGCACCGTGCAAACCAGCGCGCCAAAAACCGAGGCTGCGCTCCAGCACTCCATGGCTCCGGCTGTACAGCGGTTCTCCGTCATCAGCTCCTCCACGGCCAGCCGCAGGGCCGCAATCCGGTCCACAGTCTCTCCCGGGGTGCGGCTGACGTCAAACCGGGCTCTTAGCTCCTCCCGGTAGTCGCAGTATACCTTTGGGGCCTCTGTTTGCAGCCGGCTGGCCCGGGCCGCCACCGCATGAGGGGAGATGGGGACGACCGTGACCCCCAGCCGGGTGGCCAGGTCCCCCTCGTTGGCCATTACGCTCATAAAGGGCTGGGGCCGGGCGCCGAACTTGGCGATTCGCAGGCTCCGCACAGTTTTCACCACAGCCGCTGTCTGAATAAATCGCAAAAAGCCCTGGCGAAAGTCCTGGCTTTCGGTCTCGCAGTTCCAGATATAGCTGTAGGTCACGCCGAACCGGCGCAGCACCTTGGTGCAGGCGAACATGCCGCACTGGGTGTCCCGCCCCCGGCTCTGGTCGGTGTTGGGGCGTTCGTCCCGGGGGCCCCACATCAGGGTGGGTATCTGCAGGGCAGCGGCCACTCCGGCGGCGCACTGCTCCTCGCCAAAGTCGCAGTGGGGCAAAAACAGCGCGTCAATCCGGGCGTCCCTGAATTTTTCCACCACCGGCAAAATCTTTTCCGTCTCAAACAGAATTCCGTTCTCACAGATATCGTCAATGTCCACAATGTGGACAGACTTGGGCTTCACGGCGCGAATCACTGCCATGAACCGGTCCTTCTGGCGTTTGGCCTCCTCCATGCTGAGAAATCCCCGCTTGGTGGGGGCCACGCCCAGCCTGACAATGGGCTTGCTCATTGCGTTCCCTTCTTTCCTTTGCCTTTGTTACACCTGCAGCCGCTCCTCATAAAACGCCGCCCGCCGGTCGATCTCCTCATAGTCGATACGGCCGGTCTTCATAAAGACCTGAAGGGTCTCCCAGTCCGGCACACCGGCCCGCCCGCCCATTCTGGTGCATTTGATGCAGGCGGCGGCTGTAGCCAGCCTTGCGCACTCCGCCGGGCCCAGCCCCCGCACCGCTCCGGCCAGATATGCCCCGTGAAACACGTCCCCGGCCCCAGTGGTGTCCATAACAGGCACCTGATAGGCCGGCAGGCGGAAGCCCCCGCAGTCCCGGCTGAACCCGGCGCAGCCCCTGGGCCCCAGCGTGAAAATCACCGTGGAGGGCCCCTTTTCGCAAAGAGTCCGGCAGTTCTCCTCATAGCTCTGGTTGTGAAAGAGCACCTGATAGCAGAATTCCGACCCGATAAACACATCGATCAGGTCCAGGCGGTCCATCAGCTCCGAGGAATAGGCGTCCGCGTCCACAAGAATTTTTGCCCCGGCCGCCCTGGCCCTTTGCACCGCCTCCATAGCCACGCCAGTGACATGGGAGATAAAGAACCACCGGCAGTTTTCCAAAATCGTCCGGTCCAGCTCCTCCGGGGCCGGGGGCCGGGCAGAGCCGTGGCGGTAAACAATGCTGCGGCCCTGGGTCTCCCGGTCGCTGATAACAATGGAGAGAGAGGTGGTCTCCCCCTCCCGGCAGAGCAGGCCCGCAGTGTCTACCCCGTGCCGCTGAAAGTCCTTTTCACAGAACCTTCCGTAGTCGTCGCTGCCCACAGCCCCCAGAACGGCGCACCTTGCGCCCAGCCGGGCCGCTGCTGTCAGCCCCGAGGCCACCTTGCCCCCGCCCTGCCAGCTCAGGGCATTCACTCCCGCGCCCCCGTTGGGCCGGGGAAATACGTCCACATTTACAGCCAGGTCCACGCAGGGCATGTCATACCCGGCAATCTCAAATGGTTTCACCCTGCCGCCCTCCGTCACAAAGAAAAGCCGTTGGGGTTCAGCAGGCGCATCTTTTCCCGCACAAAGTCCACAGCCCCCTGGGCGGCCTCCATCATTACATCCGGCAGGCCCATTCCCTCCCGGTCCTTCAAAGCCCCGGCCACGCTCTGGCCGCAGGCCCTAAAATACTCGGTGGCAATGTTGAACTTGCTCATGCCCAGGCGCACACTCTCCTGCAGCTGGTCCCGGGGAATGTCCGAGCAGCCATGAAGCACCAGCGGCACAGGCACGGCCCGGCGCAGGGCGGCGATCCGGTCAAAGTCCAGGTTGGGGGTCTGTATGTAGGCCCCGTGGGCGTTGCCCACTGCCACGGCCAGCGAGCCGCACTGGGTCTTCTCCACAAAGGCCCTGGCCTGGTCCACATCGGTGTAGCGGCCGGCATCCTTCATATCCTCCAGCCGGGCGCCAGAGCCCACATGGCCCAACTCCGCCTCCACGTCAGCCCCAAACACCCTGGCTGTGCGCACCACAGAGACAGTCAGCCCCACGTTCTCCTCATAGGGCAGGGACGAACCGTCCACCATCACCGAGGGAAACCCGGCCCGCATACCGTTCACCGCAGTCTCATAGTCCACAGAGTGGTCCAGGTGCACGGCCACCGGCACCGGCGACTGCGCCGCAAGGTCTTTGGCAATCGTGGAAAGAAACCCCAGGGGAATATAGCTGTCAAACCCAGGGTACACCTGGACGATAACAGGCGTGCGCTCCTGCTCTGCCGCCTGAATCACCCATTTCACCGTTTCATAGTTGAACACGTTTACAGCTGCCACGCCATAGTGGTTTTCCGTGGCGTGGGCCAGAATATCCCTCATCCTTGCCAGCGGCATGATGTGTCCCTCCTCTTTCTGTTCTCTGCTTATTTCTGCTCGTGCAGCCCCTGAATGCTGTGCTCCAGCTGGGGCTTCACCTCCACCACAGGCTGGGTGTTGCCAGAGGTGATTTCGGGGAAGCGGATGGGCGCGGCCCACCTGACGGCGTTGATAATCACCTTTTGAATTTCTGGCTGATGGTAGATGGGGAACACCTCGTGGCCGGGCCGGAAGTAGAAGATCTTGCCCTTGCCCCGGTGATAGCAGCAGCCGCTGCGGAACACCTCGCCCCCCTCAAACCAGCTGATAAACACCAGCTCCTCTGGCTGAGGAATGTCGAAACGCTCGCCGTACATCTCCTCGTGGGGAATGATGATTTTTTCGTCCAGGCCGTCTGCAATGGGGTGGCTGGGGTCAATCACCCACAAAATCTCCTTTTCGCCGTCCTCCCGCCACTTCAGGTTCCAGGTGTCTGTGCCGCAGACCTTGCGGAAAA
>NZ_JBQISV010000122.1:2794-5362 GCF_056800975.1 Acutalibacter sp. | reverse complement strand
CACACCATAATCAATGGAATTTGTGCGGTATAAGGGCTGATGTTCCTGCTGACAGAAAGAAACACGGCAGTCAACCGGAACGAATACCGCAAACCTGTTATAAGCATTCTACCATATTTTGTGTTTTTTGTCAAAAGGAAGCCCCTGAGACAAAGCTGCCGGCTTTCTTCTCAGATGAAAAAACAAAAAATGATAGTTTATTAGCCCCGTGTTTCGGGTTCTGTCATAGAGTGGTTAGATTGTGCCGAAAATTCGGTCTCCCGCATCGCCTAGGCCGGGGAGAATATATCCATTCTCATTCAGCCTCTCGTCCACTGCGGCACAGTAGACCTGTACGTCAGGGTGCGCCTTGGTCAAAGCGTCAATCCCCTCAGGAGCGGCAATAATGCACAGGAATTTTACGCTTTTAGGCTGGCTGCGCTTAACAATCGTGATGGCGTCCAGCGCAGACCCCCCTGTGGCAAGCATGGGGTCCAGCACAATAACATCCCGTTCGGTAATATCCTGAGGAAGCTTGTTATAATATTCCACCGGCTTCAGGGTGTCATGATCACGGTAAAGGCCGATGTGCCCAACCTTGGCGGAGGGCACCAGCTTCAGCATTCCCTCTACCATGCCCAGCCCTGCCCGCAAAATCGGCACAAAGGCCAGCTTACGGCCTGCAATCACCTTGGTTATGGTTTTCTGCATGGGGGTCACAGTCTCCACCTCCATCAGGGGCAGGTCCCGGGTTGCCTCATAGCACATCAGGTTGGCAATCTCGCTTACCAGCTCCCGAAACTCCTTGGTCCCGGTCTCCACACTGCGGAGGAAGGTCAGCTTGTGCTGAATCAGCGGATGATCCATGACAAATACATTCTCATACTTTTTCATTCAAAATTTCCTCCTTACAGCTCCCCGTTTTCAATTTGCACAATCTGGCCGACACGGCGGGCATGGCGGCCTCCTTCAAAGCTGGTATGAATAAAGGTATCAAATATCTTGACTGCGGTATCGCAATCCACCACCTTGCCGCCTATACAAAGAATATTGGAGTCATTGTCGTTGCGGGTAAGGCGTGCGCAGAGCTCATTGGTGCACACAGCTGCACGCGCTCCCTTCACTTTGTTAGCCGCAATGGAAATACCAATGCCAGTAGAGCACACCAGCACACCCAGGTCCGCCTGCCCCTCAACTACAGCCCGGGCGACGCTGGCGGCAATGGGCGGGTAGTCCACCGACTCTGTGCTGTTAGTACCAAAATCCTGATATTCGATCCCCTGGTCCCGCAGATAGGCCCGAAGCGCCTGAGCAACCTCGAAGCCGCCATGATCACAGCCTAACGCGATTTTCATGGTTATCATCCCTTTCCCTGTTCTTGTTTCGCTTTTAATTCCCGTTCCGCCTGAGGCATACGAAGGTACATGGGCAGCAGTTCCTCCGCACTGACTGTAGGCCGCCCAGCCGCCAGCAGCGCGACGCTGCCAGCGCGCTGAAAGCGCGTATTCTCAGGAGCCAGCCGGGCGCCCCAAATGCTGAACTCATTATGACACAACGCTGCGCCGTCTCCCAGCAGGAGCAGCCGCTCCCCATATTCACGGCACTCCTCACCCAGCTCCTGAATGGAGACAGCCCGGTCCTCTGTTAACCTGACAAGACCATGCTCTCCCGCCTCAAAAAGAGCTTGATATACCTGTCCACAGCGGGCGTCCATCACAGCGCACAGGATATCGCCTTTACAGCATAACCCGCCATATGCGATCGCCTCTAAGGTCGAAATAGCACAGCAGGGGATATCAAACGGAAAAGCGATTCCCTTTACACATGCAACTCCTATCCGTATCCCCGTGAAAGAGCCTGGCCCATGGGTTACCGCGATGCTGTCCAGGTCTTTGCAGGCAAGGCCAAGACTTGACAGCAATGCCTCTGTCATCGGCAGGAGCGTTTGACTGTGGGTCTGCTTGGTGTTCACAAAAAACTCTCCCAGCAGTCGGCCATCCTGCGCCACTGCGGCAGAAGCCGGTCCAGCGGACGCGTCTATTCCCAGCACCAGCATCTTACCGCGCTCCTTTCCATCCATTTATGGTTATTTGACGCTCATTTTCCGCATTCCCCGGGCGAATATCCACCCGGATTGTTCCCTCCGGCAGAGCAGATTCAATGTTTTCGCTCCACTCCACAGCGAGCACCCGGTCTGTGTCCAGATAGTCAAAAAAGCCTGTAGAATATAAATCTTCCCAGCCGTCAATGCGGTACATGTCAAAATGCTCCAGAATCAGACGGCCAGTATATTCGTTGACGATTGCGAAGGTAGGACTGCTGGCAACATCCCCCGCCCCCAGTCCGATAGCCAGACCACGGGTAAATGCGGTTTTGCCAGCGCCCATCCCTCCTGTAAAGGCAATCACTTCACCGCCGGCCAACTGCTCTGCCAAGGCCGCGCCCAACGCCTGCGTTTCACTGGCAGAGCGGGTTGTGAAGCTTTTAGCCTTGTCAGAACAGCCCATGGATCACCGAGTTGTCGTCCACATCGATCTTCTCTGCGGCAGGTACTTTGGGAAGGCCGGGCATGGTCATAATATCGCCCGC
>NZ_JBQISV010000122.1:0-2784 GCF_056800975.1 Acutalibacter sp. | reverse complement strand
AAGCCTGCGCCAGAGGAGAGCTTCAGGTCACGAATCGTCACCGCGAAGCCTGTGGGCCGGCCCAGCAGAGTGGGATCGTCAGAGAGAGAATACTGGGTTTTGGCAATGCAAACGGGCATTTTGTCTCCATCCAGAGCTTTGATCTCCTTCAAGGACTTAAGGGCTTGATTGGTGAAGGTGACACTGTCCGCGCCATAAATCGTTTTGGCGATGGTTTCAATCTTCTCCTCAACTGATGCCTCGTCTGGGTAGATGGGCGCAAAGTGGGTCTTCCCCTCATTCTCACTGATCACCTGACAGACGGTCTCTGCCAGGGACATGCCGCCCTCGCCGCCCTTGCCGAATACCTCGGACAGGGCATAGCGCACACCCAGCTCCTTGCAGCAATCGTCAATGACCTGAATCTCCCCGTCTGTGTCAGTGCCAAAGCGGTTGATAGCCACCACCACAGGTACGCCATATTTGCGCATATTGTCAACATGTGCTTTCAGGTTGACTATGCCTTTTTTCAACGCATCCACGTTTTCTGCGGCCAGTTCTCCCTTGGCCACACCGCCATTGTATTTCAAGGCCCGCACTGTAGCCACAACTACCACGCAGTCGGGAGAGAGCCCAGCCATACGGCACTTGATATCCATAAACTTTTCCGCGCCCAAATCAGAGCCAAAGCCAGCCTCGGTGATGCAATAGTCTGCCAGCTTCAACGCCAGACGGGTAGCCCGCACGGAGTTGCATCCGTGGGCAATGTTGGCAAAGGGTCCGCCGTGCATAATGGCGGGAGTACCCTCCAGGGTCTGGACCAGGTTGGGGTTTACCGCATCCCGCAGCAGAGCGGCCATGGCGCCCTCAGCCTTGATATCTCTGGCGTAGACAGGCTTCCCCTCATAATTATAGGCAATCAGAATGCTGCCCAAACGCTTTTTCAGGTCAGGCATGTCTTGAGCCAAACACAAAATAGCCATGACCTCGCTGGCCACGGTGATGATGAAGTTGTCCTCCCGAGGCACACCATTGATTTTGCCGCCCAGGCCCACAATCACATTGCGCAGCGCCCGGTCGTTCATATCCAGGCAGCGCTTGATGAGAATACGCCGGGGGTCAATGCCCAAAGAGTTCCCCTGCTGCAGATGGTTGTCCAGCATGGCGCAGCACAGGTTATTGGCAGAGGTGATGGCGTGCATGTCGCCGGTAAAATGCAGGTTGATATCCTCCATAGGCAGCACCTGGGCATAGCCGCCGCCAGCCGCGCCGCCCTTGATGCCGAACACCGGGCCCAGAGAGGGCTCCCGCAGGGCAATAATAGCATTCTTGCCGATTTTGGCCATGGCCTGGCCCAGCCCGGCGGTGGTGGTGGTCTTGCCCTCTCCGGCAGGGGTGGGGTTGATGGCTGTCACCAGAATCAGCTTGCCATTGGGCTTGCCGGCCAGCCGCTGAAAGGCTCCATCGGCAATCTTTGCCTTATACTTGCCGTAAAATTCCAGCTCGTCCTCCAGAAGCCCCAGACTCTCCCCTACCTCTTTAATCGGCTTCAGCTTAGCGCTCTGGGCGATCTCGATATCCGTCAGCATACGCTTCCTTCAACACCTTTCTGTCAAATTTAGTCTTGCTCTCCCCCATTATAAATGACTTTCCCCAATTAGTAAAGCCCGAATCAAAAAAACTTGCTTAAACCTTTGCGCTGTGTTATACTACACAAAAGGAAAATGAAATCAAATTGCAAGCCAACTCTCTTTTTATACTTCTATAGAGGAAAAAACCATGTTGAATCAAGCCTTTAAAAGTGTATTGAGCTACCTTCGCCGGGCGGACATTATCCTCTGGCTGCTGCTGGCCGCGATCAGCGTCTATAGCCTGATTTTGCTGAAAAGCGTGTCCCGCGCCTCGCCTGTGGATTATTTCCGAGCCCAGCTGTTCCCCTTGGCCCTGGGGGCGGTAGGCGCCATTATTGTCAGCATGATGGACTATGCGGAAATTTCTAATCTTTGGTATCTGATCGAGGGCTTCTGCGTCTTTCTCATGATCTACACCTTTGTTTTTGGAGAACGGATTCAGGGAGCCGGCGGTGTGGACGCCCGGGCGTGGATCAGCCTGGGCGGACGGACCTTTCAGACCTCTGAGCTGGTGAAAATTGCCTTTATGCTCACCTATGCCAAGCATCTGGACGTTCTGAACAAACGAGGCCGCATGGACGAGCCCCTTCAGGTAATCCTGCTGGCGGGACATGCAGGCGTCTACATGGCTCTATGCATGCTGCAGGGAGACATGGGCGCGGCCATTGTGTTTTTTGCCATGTTCCTCTGCATGAGCCTTGCGGCTGGGGTGCAGCTGCGGTACTTTGCCATGCTGGCCGGGGCTATTGTAATCGGGCTGCCCATTGTCTGGCAGTACTATATGCCGGACTATCAGAAGCAGAGGTTTGTGGCAGTGTTCAACCTGGACACAGACCCGGACATCCGGATGGGAGACGGTTACCAGCAATGGCAGGGCCGCATCTCCATTGGCAGCGGCGGGTTCAAGGGACAGGGGCTCTTTCAGGGCTCCCGGGTGTCCAGCAATGTGGTAACCTTTCAACAAAGCGACTATATCTTCTCTGTGGCCGGTGAGGAGCTGGGCTTTCTGGGGTGCTCTCTGATTATTCTGTTGCTGCTGTTTTTTATGCTCAAGGTGCTTCATGTGGCCCACTCCTCCCGTGACGAGCTGGGCCGGTATGTCTGCTTTGGCTTTTTTGGCATGATCGCTTTGCAGGCGGTCTGGAATATTGGCATGTGCCTGGCCCTGCTGCCG
>NZ_JBQISV010000121.1:0-5495 GCF_056800975.1 Acutalibacter sp. | reverse complement strand
CTTCCCCGTGGGGTTGCCCCCTCACCCCCCTCCCAAAGGGGCCAACCTATCAGCATCGTGGTAGGGGCTTGCTCCCAGCAGGGCCAAAAGGCGGGCAACCTAATAGCATCGTGGTAGGACCTTGCTCCCAGCAGGGCCAAAAGGCGGGCAGCCTAATAGCATCGTGGTAAGGCCTTGCTCCCAGCAGGGCCAAAAGGCGGGCAACCTAATAGCATCGTGGTAGGGCCTTGCTCCCAGCAGGGCCAAAAAGGCGGATTAAAAATAAAAAAACGCCTGGAGAGGGGGGCTCGCAGGCGTTTTTGGGGTGGGGCTAGTCTCTTAGGATGACGCCGTTGCCGTCAAACTTGGGGGTGGCAGAGGCGAGCAGGCTGACCGCCTCTACCATGCCCCAGATTGCCACGGCTACTGTGGACAGGCCGCAGGTGAACAGGCCGCCGGCCAGCGAAACTACCAGCTGAACCACGCCCCGGGTGTTGTTGCCCAGATAGAAATTGTGAATGCCCAGGGAGCCAAAGAGGAAAGCCAGCAGGCCTGCCGCCAAACGGCTCTTCTGCTGATACCCCGGAGGAGGCGTGGTGTATTTGGGCTGCTGCACCGGCTGGGGCTGATAGCTCTGGGCGGTGTAGTTGGGGGGCTGATAGTTGGGGTCGTAGCCCGGCTGAGGCTGTTGGTTGGGGTCGGGCTGGGTGTTGAAGTTGTAATTGTAGGTGGCATACTGCACCGGCTGGGGCTGAGGCTGCTGGGCCTGGGCCGTGGGCGGCTCGGGCGCCCGGGGCGGCTCAGGGAACTGGATGGACGGGACCACCGGGTCCGGCTCCAGAGTGAGCTGGGGAACGGGCTTCTGCCAGGCAGGCTGCTCCTGCGCCGGCTGTTCGGCCGGGGCTTGCTCCGGGTCGGGCTGGGGCGCGGCCTGCTCAGCGGCGGGCTGCTGGGGAGCGGCGGGCTGGTCCTGGCCGCTCTGTCCGGCGGGAGCGGGCTCCGCAGCCGGCTGGGGGGCCTGGGGGTTCTGTTCCTTGTTTTCCATATCAGTCATGATGGGCTCCTCCTTCTCAGTCTTTCAGAAATACGCCGTTGGCGTCGGTGTTGATGCGGCCGTCCAGAATCTTGACGCCCTCCAGAATGCCCCAGATCATCATAAAGATGGCCCCGAAGCCGCAGGTGAGAAAGGACACCAGAAGCTGGATGAGTCCCCGGGAGGTGTTGCCCAGGTAAAAGCTGTGCAGCCCATAGGCGCCGGTCAGTATGGCCAGAACGCCTGCCGCGGCGCGGCTGCGCTGAATGTAGCCGGGAGGGGGATCGATGCCGGTCTGGGGCTGATATTGGGGGGGATTGTACATGGGCTGCTGGCCCTGGGGCTGATAGCCCCCGTTGTTATAGTCTGCCATGTGAATGCACCTCTTTTGGAAGTTTGAAAAATTTTGCCTGAAATTCACGGGTTCTTTTTGATGAGTCTATCTTACCATGAATGGACAGAGGAAAGCAAGGGGAGAAGCGGAAAAGTAAGGGAATCTTAAATTGTAGAAAGGGTTTTGACAGACCCAGGTGGGATTTTTGAAAAAATTTTATTTTTTTTCTTAAAAAGTTGCGTCTTTAAGAGCAACTTTTTGGGTTTTTAGAGGGTTATATGAGAGGTGTTTTTAAGGGAATGAACGTTCGACACGAAAGGAGGGGGCCGGAGCCCGGAACAGCTCTCAAATGTCAACAGGAAAGGAGAGAAGCGGGATATGCTGGGGTTTCGGAAGAAGCGGGAGACAGGGGCGGTAAGCGTGCAGACCCGGCCCGCCGGCCTGGGCGGACTGCCTGTGAACGCAGGGGAGCGGGAGCTGTACCGGGCGTTGCGGGAGAGGGTGCCCATTATCGACGCGGCCATCTATAAGCTGCGGCGGCTGATTGGCAGCTTTACCGTGTCCTGTCCCGACCCGGAGGCCCAGGCCAGGCTGAGGGAGTTTCTGGCCGGGGTGCAGGTAAACGCCGCCGGGGCGGGCGTCCACGAGTTTTTGGGCATTTACTTGGAGGAGCTGATCACCTACGGCAACGCTGTGGGGGAGATGGTGGTGTCCGGGGGCCGGCTGGCGGCACTTTACAATGCGGGACTGCGGGACCTGGACCTGGAACCGGACGGGGCGCTGGGGGTAAAGGTTTCTGTGGTAGAGGCCGGGGGCCGGCGGGCCTGCCCTTACCCGGAGCTGCTGCTGGTTTCGGCGTTGAACCCGGCGGCAGGGTCTCCCTGGGGGACCTCGCTTTTGCGGGGCCTGCCCTTTGTGAGCGGGGTGCTGCTGCAAATTTACCAGACCATTGGGGTGAACTGGGAGAGAATGGGCAATGTGCGCTTTGCGGTGACCTGCCGCCCGGAGGGGAGCATGGGCAATGCCGCCGGCCGGGCCAGACAGGTGGCCGAGGAGTGGAAGAAGGTCATGTCCAGCCATGCCCCCAGGGACTTTGTAGCGATTGGGGACATCTCCATCCAGGCCATTGGGGCGGACCACCAGATTCTGGAGAGCGAGGTGCCGGTGCGGCAGATGCTGGAGCAGATTGTGGCCAAGCTGGGGCTGCCGCCCTTTCTGCTGGGCCTGTCCTGGTCCTCCACCGAGCGCATGTCCAGCCAGCAGGCGGATGTGCTCACCAGCGAGCTGGAGGCCTACCGGCGGATTCTGACGCCGGTGGCGCAGAAGATTTGCCGCACCTGGCTGGCCCTGGAGGGCTATGCCCCGGAGTGCAGCCTGGAGTGGGAGGAGATCACCATGCAGGACGAGGTGGACCATGCCAACGCCCTGTACGCCGCCGCCCGGGCCAGAAGGCTGGACGCGGAGCTGGACCGGACAGAGGGGGAGTAGAGCAGCGGCCCGGAGGGGGAAGGGAGGGGAGCGGTACGGCAGGGGGGCGGGTGGGGAGGGCGCACGGGCCTTACGGGGGAGCAGGGCCCGCGCGCAACGCCGTGTGAGGGAGCTCTTGCTGGTCAACCGCGCTTTTGCCTGAGCCCACAGAAAAAAGGACCTGGATGGAGGACAGAGCGGCGGAAGTCAACCCAATGAACGAAAGGAAGTGGAGCTGTGAAGGAAGGTACAGTGATCAAGTCGGCGGGAACGCCGGGGCCGGAGGAGATGGCGGAGGTCAACCGCTACACCCGCAGGGCCTATCTGCCAGAGGAGGTGTACACCTTCGCCCTGGTGCTGTGCGACAATGAGATCGACCGGGACTTTGAGCGGTTCGCGGTGGAGAGCCTGGAAAAGCTCCGGGAGCTGTTTTTGGGCAAGACCTGTATTCTGGACCACGAGCGCAAAAGCGTCAACCAGACGGCGCGCATCTACCACACGGAGCTGGAACAGGTACAGGGCGAGGCCACCCAGGCGGGGGAGCCTCTTGTCAGGCTGACCGCCCGGGCTTATCTGCCCCGGACAGAGGGGACCAAGGAGACCGTGGAGCTGATTGACAGCGGCATCCTGAAGGAGGTGAGCGTAAGCTGCTCGGTGCAGCGCACGGTGTGCGGCCTTTGCGGCAAGGAACGCTGCGCCCATGAAAAGGGAAAAACCTACGGGGGCCGCCTGGCCCACCGGGTGCTGCTGGACCCTGCCGACGCCTACGAGTGCTCCTTTGTGGCAGTGCCCGCCCAGCGGGGGGCGGGGGTAGTCAAGTCCCACGGTGCTCGGGGCGTCAGTGTAGAGAAGCTGCTGCAATGCCCCCCTGGGGAGGATGTTCTGCTGACCAAGGGTCAGGTCAAGGAGATCGGGCGGCGGTTTCAGGAGCTGGCGGAGCGGGCCCGCTGGGGCGGGCAGTACCGGCGGGAGTTGGAGAGGAACGTGTTGAAATACAGCGCCCTTGTGCAGCCTGACATGCCCCGGGCAGTGATGGAGGCGGCGTTGAAGGGGCTGGACATGGAAGCGTTGGCGCAGATGGAAAAGACCTATGAGCGCATGGCCCAGCGGAGCCTGCCGCTGAAGCCCCAGCTGGCGGCGGAGAGGCCGGAGCAGCAGGCCAGAAACAGCGAATTCCAAATCTAACCAGCGCCAGCGCAGGCGCTGGTGGGCCTTGGCTTGACCGAGGAGGGCCAAAGCAAACAAGAGAAAAAACAGGCAACAGATTAAAGGAGGAGCACAGCATGGCATATTTTGAGAACATTTCTTTGGAGAAGGGCATGTATTCCACCCCGGGCAAAAGCTTTACCCAGGTGTTGGAGGAGCTGGACAGCAGCGAGAACTATCGGGGCACTGCCCTGGATGGTCTGGACGCCTACCAGCGTCAGCTGAAACGCTTTGCCATCAAGGTCAGCGGCCCTGAGTCGGGGACCGTGGAGCAGTTCTTTCAGAGCAGCTCCAGCGCGGCGCTGTTCCCGGAGTATGTGGCCCGGGCCGTGGGCCAGGGCATGGAGAGCGGTGGGAAGATCGAGGACCTGGTAGCCGGGGTCACCAGAATCGACGGGCTGGACTACCGCAGCATCTCCATGGGAGCCGCCGCCCCTGCTCCGGACGAGACAGCCGAGGCCGCTCAGCTGCCCACCACCGACATCCGCACCAACGCCCAGCTGGTCAAGCTGCGCAAGCGGGGCCAGGTGCTGGCCGCCAGCTACGAGGCCCTGCGCTTCCAGAAGCTGGAGCTGCTCACCGTGGCCCTGCGGCAAATCGGCGCGTACATTGCCGCCGCCCAGAAAAAGGACGCGGTGGACACGCTCATCAATGGGGACGGAAGTCAAGAGGGCATTGCGTTCGTCACCGGCGGCGCGCCCGGTTACGCAGACTTCATCGGCCTGTGGGGCAAGCTGTCGCCCTTTACCCTGAACACCGTGGCGGCAGGCACCGCCATGATGCAGAAGCTGCTTCAGGTGCCGGAGTTCAAGGACGCCCAGGCGGGAATGAATTTTCAGGGCACGGGAAAACTCTGCACCCCCCTGGGGGCCAAGCTCCTCCATGTGCCGGACATGCCCGAAAACAAAATTGTGGTGCTGGACAAGAGCTGCGCCCTGGAAATGGTCCAGTCCGGGGGCATTGTCACAGACTATGACAAGCTCATCGACCGCCAGCTGGAACGGGCCGCTGTCAGCGTGACCTGCGGCTTTGCCCGTCTCTTTGCCGGGGCGGCGGCTGGGCTGGACTGCACCCAGGGGTAAGCCGGTCACCGGAAACAGCGCGACCCCTGTAAACCATTACTAAAAGTATAGTCGGGCTGGGGCGGGCCGGGAGCCCACCCTGTAAGCCCCGATATCTGAGAGGTTGCCTATGAAATTGGATGTAGAGCGGATTATAGAGAGATTCCAGCTGTTCAGCGGCGAGGCTTCGGACGGGAGCGGCCCAGGGCAAGCCAGTCAAAAAAAGCAGCGCGACCCCTGTAACCGATTACCAAAATATAGACGGGCTGGGGCGGGCCGGGAGCCCACCCCGTAAGCCCCGATATCTGAGAGGTTGCCTATGAAATTGGATGCAGAGCGAATTATAGAGAGATTCCGGCTGTTCAGCGGCGAGGCTTTGGACGGGAGCGACCCAGGGCAAGCCAGTCAAAAAAAG
>NZ_JBQISV010000120.1:0-5502 GCF_056800975.1 Acutalibacter sp. | reverse complement strand
GGCGGGCGGGGTGGGACGCTGCCGCTGGCCTCGGGGGCCGCCTGAGCAAGCGAAGCTTGCGAAGAAAGAGCCCCCGACGGTAGAGCCCACGCTAAACGCTGTGTGAGGGGTCTCTTTGCGGGTTAATCGCGCGCCAGAGGATGCCGCGCATGTATAAAATTGCTGCTTGGAGGCGGGGCGCTGGGCTTTTTGCGGTTGTTGGGATTTTTGGCTCTGTTTGAGACGGCTGCGAATAGGCCGCTGGTCTCCCTGCGGTCGACCGCGCTCCGACTTGCCTTCGGCATCCGACTTGCTTTCGGCAAGTCGACGGCGGCGCAGCTCTGCCCCGTTCTAAACTTGGCTGTGGGGGCAAACTCGTGCCTCGCGGCTTTGTTTACTGCGCCGCCTAAGTGCAAGGTCAAGGTCGCGAGACTCTGTCTCGCGCTCTGCAACCTTTGAAAAGGTTGACGAAACTTTTGGTTCGCGCTTGTTTGCTCTGCTTCGCTTTGGGCTTTTTGCCCGCGATGGGGGCTTGCTCTATGATTCTCCTTTGGAAAGGATGCTGCTTTATGTCTGCTGCTGTTCGCTCTTCCCTCTCTCTTCTTTTGTCCCTCCTCCTCTCCTGCTCCTTCTGCGCCGCCCCCGCCTCAGCCAAAGCCTTTCCCGATGTGAAAAAAGGCTCCTGGTATGAAAAAACCGTCAACGAAATGGCCGCCAGAGGCTTGGTCAGCGGCTTCCCTGACGGCACCTTCGGCCCGGCCCGCACCATCTCCGCTGCCGAGTATGTGGCTGTTGTGGCCCGCTGCGCCGGCGTTACCCAGACCAGCGGCAGCAGCTACTGGGCCCACGACTTTCTTCAGGCCGGTTTGGAGCGGGGCTGGTATGACTGGGATGAGATTCCGCCCACTGGCGAGACCTTTGGCAAGCCCATTACCCGGGAGCTGGCGGTGAAAATTACCATGAAGGCCCTGCTGCCGGACCGCCGGGGGGATTACAATGTCGAGTCGGCCAAGATGAAGGACTTTGCCCAGCTGAACGGCCGGTATTATGACACAGTGCTGGCCGCTTATGCCTGCGGGGTGGTGTGCGGCGACAGCTACGGCCGCTTCAACCCGAAAAAGAGCCTGACCAGGGCTGAGGCCTGCACCATCATCTACAGCGCCCTGGGACAGATGGACGCTGCTCCCAGCCCCTCGCCCGGGGAGCCGGGTCTGCCGCCTGAGCCTGTGGAGACCATTTCCGGCGGGGTGAGCGAGAACGGCTGGCTGCAGGTGAAGGGGACCCAGCTGTGTAATGAGAAGGGGCAGCCTGTGGCTTTGCACGGCATGAGCAGTCATGGGCTCCACTGGTTTGGGCAGTTTGCCGGGGAGCAGGCCATAAAGAACACGGCCGCATATGGGGCCAACCTGTTCCGGGTGGCCATGTACACCGGCGAGGGGGGCTATCTTAGTCAGCCGGAGAAAGTAAAGAAGCAGGCTATTGCCGCCATTGACGCGGCCATTCGTCAGGACATGTATGTGATCATTGACTGGCACATTCTCTCTGACGGCAACCCCAGGGACCATCTTGCCGAGGCCAAGGCCTTTTTTACGGAGATTGCCAAGCGGTACAAGGACCAGCCTGCGGTGCTGTATGAAATTTGCAACGAGCCCAACGGCAATGTGGACTGGGGCCGGGACATCAAGCCCTATGCGGAGCAGGTGGTGAAGGCCATTCGGGCCCAGTCGGAGAAGGGGGTTATTCTCATTGGCAGCGGCACCTGGAGTCAGGATGTGCATACGGCTGCCGCGGACCCGGTGAAGGGGGAGAATCTTATGTACTCTCTGCACTTTTATGCCGGGACCCATGGCCAGTGGCTGCGGGACCGGGCAGAGGCTGCCATGAAGCAGGGCTTGCCCATTTTTGTCACCGAATGGGGGACCAGCGCTGCGGACGGCAACGGCGGGGTATACCTTAAGGAGGCCGGGGAGTGGCTGGACTGGATGGAGGAGAAGGGCATCAGCTGGGCCAACTGGTCTTTGTGCGACAAGAACGAGACCTCGGCGGCGCTGAGGCCGGGGGCCTCCCCCACCGGCTCTTGGACGGATAAGGATTTGAGCGAGTCGGGGCGGTTTGTGTTTGGGCGGTTTTGAGAAGGGACTGGGCTGTGTCTCTGTTTGTTAGTAAAATAGAGCATCGCGCCGGGGGGCCTCCCCCATCGGCTTCTGGATGGTCGAGGACTTGCGCCAGTCGAGGCGGTTTGTGTTTGGGCAGTTTTGAGGGGGCTGGGTTGTGTCTCTGTTTGTTAGTAAAATAAAGCATCGCGCCGAGGGGCCTCCCCTACCGGCTCTTGGACGGTCGAGGGACTGAACCTATCGGGGTGGTTTGTGTTTGGGTGATTTTCAGAGGACTGGTTTGTGTACCTGTTTGTCAGCAAAATAAAATCACGCTGGGGGCCGGGAGGAGCGTTCTTCTCTGGCCTCCGGCGTGATTGTCGTTTGCGGGACAGTCACACAGAGAGGGGGCTTGGCATAAGCTGTCATGGGGACAATCCCCGAGGTATAGCTGACGCGGTTCAGATGGGGCGGTTTCACCATTTGGGCGCCGGGCGGCTTTGACGCCTGGCGGAACAGCCGGCATGTACCGGTTGTTGGGCGCGTTTGCGGTATCATCATTTCTGGAAAGGGGAAAACGATATGTGTGACATTCTTCCCGGCATACCGGGCGAGGACAACATGGCTCCCTGCGGCCAGGACCCCACTCCCCTGCCTGCGGAGCCGGCGCCTGCCATGGCCTATGTGCCCTTTCAGCAGTGGAGCGCCAACCTGCACAGCGCGGAGCGGGCCTGGGACGCGGGGACGCTGTTCCCTGTGCTCGACAAGCCCTTTTATGGCAGAAGGGGGGAGCCCCGATGAGCGACAGTCCGCAGATGGCCATGCGCCGCAAGATTGGGGCCATGCAGTTTGCCTGCTGGGAGCTGCACCTGTTTTTGGACACCCACCCCAACAACTGCGACGCGGCCCGCCGCCTGGAGGAATACCGCCAGCGGCTGGCCCGGATGGTGAAGGAGTATGAGGAGAAATTCGGCCCCATGGGGGAGCTGAGCAGCCAGACCAGCCGCTGGGCCTGGATTAACGGCCCCTGGCCCTGGGAAAGGACAGGTGACGACTGATGTTTGTGTATGAAAAGCGGCTGCAGTATCCGGTGCGCATTAAAAACCCCAACCCCAAGCTGGCGAAGGCGATTATTACCCAGTATGGGGGGCCCCATGGGGAGATTGGCGCCTCGCTGCGGTATTTGAGCCAGCGGTATGCCATGCCTTATCCGGAGTTGGCGGCTATTTTGACGGATGTGGGTAGTGAAGCCCCTGAAATGCGGCGTTTTTGACGGCGGTGCATTTTCAGGGGCAAATGCTTTTTTTGCGGCTGTCGCAACCGTGAAGCTCCACTTTAGGGGGAGCAGATTCAGATAAACGTCTATGTTATCCCGGTCATGTATCACCATTTTATCCAGGATATGGGTGTAAAACTCGTCCTCACATTCCACGCCGTTTATAATTTCTTGGATAGCTTTCGTGATTTCTGCAATCAGCTCCTGCTGCTGGCGTACCATTTCCTGCTGTTTATTAATGTTGTCAATTACCGATTGCAGTTCGGCAATCTTGCCGTCGCATTTTGCTCGTGCGACGGTAAATTCCTCTTTCGTCACGTCTCCGGACATATAGAGGTCGATAAGTTTAGCGCGCCGATCCTCGATGGCTTTTATCTGCGTTTCCAGCTTTTCCACGTCCGCGCCGGTAGTGTCCATGGCAATGATGGACTTGATAACGGAGAGCAGATTATCCGTGATTTTCTGCCAGTTCAACTTCAGCTCCCTGGTGACAAGGCACATAATATGGACTGCGTCCTCGTTGCGGATGCTCGGCCCGGAGCAGCCCACCTGATTGCCCGCCTTGTCAACATGGGGACTGCCGTGGGTGGCGGCCTCATAGCAGCGCCATGCTTTGTAGCGGCTCCCGTCTTTGCGGGTCTTGTACCGGGCCACATAGCTGGCCCCGCAGCACCCGCACTTGATTTTCCCGGAGAAAGGGTAGCGGTTGCTGTGCTTGGCCTTGCCCTCCTGGGAGAGTGAGCGCTCGTCTAAAATGCGGTTGGCCTCATCGAACAATTCCCGGGAGATAATCGGCTCGTGGTGGTCTTTGATGATGACAAATTCCTCTTGGCCGCGGTTGTACTTCTTTTCGTGGGAGAGGAAATCCGGCGTGTAGGTTTTCTTTTGCACCAAGTCACCGCAGTATTTTTCGTTGCGTAATAGCCGGAGTATGACAGTGTTCTGCCACTCTTTCACCCGCATGGGCCGTATGCCTTCTTCCCGCAGTTCCCGAGCTATCACATGTGTGCCTTTTCCCTCATTGACAAACTTATGGAAGATAAGCCGCACGACTTTAGCACCTTCCTCATTGACGGTCATTTTGCCGTCCTTTACATCGTAGCCCAGCATACTGCGCCCGAATACCACGCCCTGCTCCATCTGGCGTTTCTGTCCCCATTTCACACGCTCGGAGGTCTTGCGGCTTTCCTCCTGTGCGATGGAGGACATAATGGCAAGGCGTAACTCCGCGTCGCCGTCCAGGGTGTTAATGTTGTCATTCAGAAAGATAACGCCGACACCGTGCTTTTTGAGGTCGCGGGTGTAGAATATGCTGTCCAGCGTGTTACGGGCGAAGCGGGAGATTTCCTTGGTGATAATCAAATCGAAATCGCCGTTCTTCGCGCAGGCAATCATGCGGTTAAACTCTTTGCGCTTCTTAGTATTCGTCCCGGAAATACCCTCGTCCGCGAAAACCTCATAAAGTTCCCAGTCAGGATTCCGCTCGATATACTGGCGAAAATATCGCTGCTGGCTCTCAAATGAGTTTGCCTGATCCTCGTTGTCCGTGGAGACGCGGCAGTAAGCGGCTACGCGCTTCTTTTTGTCCACCAGCTTATGTTCTTGGTTCATAAGTTCATACCGATTCATGGCTTTACTCCTTTCCCAGCGGGCATTGCCGCCGTTATTCCCATTGTATTGAGCGCCGCGCCATGTCAAATGTGCGAAAGAAAGCTATGTAAAAACGCCAAGCTATGCTCGGCGCTGGTTCTTTTAGTTTTTTATATTCCTCTTTTCAAGTTCAACTATGCAGCGCTGCCGCTGGGATAAAGTCAGCAGTCCTCGCCGCTCCAAGGAAAGAAGCACGGCCTTTTGGACATTCAGCAGAAACGCAGCGTGTTCCTGCACTGTCAGATCCGGAACTTGTGCGCCGGCATATACAAACTCTCTATGTTTCAGCAGCGGACACCTCCCCCGCTTCCACTATATGAGTTGCCGGTTGTCCAATAGTACGAGGACAGCGAAGATTGATACTGACAGCCAGGGCACGGTTCATGCCATCGATGTGCTGCGGCTTTAAGTGACCGATGTACTTTCCCAGCCTGTGCTTGTCGATGGTACGAAGCTGCTCCATCAGAATAACTGAAGGCAGCTCCAGACCGTCCTCTCCATCTA
>NZ_JBQISV010000119.1:0-5513 GCF_056800975.1 Acutalibacter sp. | reverse complement strand
TTACCGGCGCAAGTCCGCTGTGCTGCTGCAGGCCATGGAGGAGCATTTCCGCCCCCTAATCTCCTGGAACCCCTTTGAGGGCGGGCTGTTTGCCTGGTGCACCCTGCCAGAGGACATGGACATGCTGGACTTTGTAAAAAGAGGCGCGGAGCGCAAGGTGTGCGTGGTGCCTGGCACAGCCTTTCTCACAGACGAGGCGGAGTCCTGCCAGTCCTTCCGCATCAATTTCTCCACGCCCACCGATGAGCAGTTGAAGGAGGGCGTGCGGATTCTGGGGGAAATTGCCCGGGAAATGCAGGGCTGAAACCCGGCTCCCTGGGCCGCTCCCTCTTGCAATGCTGCCAAAAACAGAGTATAATGGTTACGCAGACGGTATCTATACAACCATATAAGGAGGCTTTTCCCCAATGAAAGAACTGCGTATCGGCATTATCGGCACCGGCATGATCTCCAACCGCCACATGACCATCTGGTCCAACATCCCCGGCGCCAAGGTGGTGGCTGGGTGCGACATTGACGAGGCCAAGGTCAAGGCCTGGGGCGAGCGTTACGGCATCCCCCAGGAGGACCTGTATGTGGACTTCCGCAAAATGCTGGAACGGGACGATCTGGACGCCATTGACGTGTGCGTGCACAACAACCTGCACACGCCTGTGTCCGTGGCGGTGATGAAAGCCGGCTTCCCCTGCTACTGCGAGAAGCCCATGGCCGCCAGCTATGCTGACGCAAAAATCCTCTACGACGCCCAGAAGGCCACCGGCCAGAAGCTGGCAGTGCAGATCAGCTCCATCTACAACCTGCAGACCCGTCTGGCCAAGAGGATGATCGAGGAGGGCAAGCTGGGCAAAATCTACCACGCCCGCAGCGTCGGCCACCGCCGGGAGGGCCGTCCTGGCTTTGACATGCCCAACTTCTCCCGCGACTTTATTTCCAAGGACATCGGCGTCCACGGCCCTCTGTGCGACCTGGGCATCTACCATCTGGCTCAGATGCTGTATGTAATGGGTATGCCCGAGCTGGACACGGTCTTTGGTGTGTCCACAGCCGACTACTACCGGGACCCCCGCCTGCTGCCCCCCGGCGTCACCTATGACGTGGAGGACCTGAGCGTGGGCATTGCCACCTTCAAAAACGGAGTCTCCCTGGACATTTACGAGGACTGGGCCATGCACATGGACGAGGTGGGGACCAGCTTTATTGCCGGCTCCATGGGCGGGCTGAAGCTCATTGACGTGGACACCACCGGCGGAGACCTGGCTGTGCCCAAGGGAGGCCGCATTGCCGGAGGCGGCAGCGCCCAGAAGCCCACCCTGGAGTTCTTTGGCTATGAGGACGGCCTGAAGACCTCCAAGATCATCAACTGCCAGGAGAACGGCCGCAAAGAGGCCCAGGCGGACCCCAGAATGGCCCTTTATAATGATAACCAGGTCCATTGGGCCGCTTATCTCCGGGGAGAGCTGGACGACAGCACCCGCATCGACTCCCCCTACATCGCCATGGAGACCGCTTTGCTCTCTGACGCCATCTTCATCTCCCAGGCCCAGCATCGCAGCGTCACCGGCGAAGAGGCCCGGGCCATGTCCCAGTCTGTGGCCCTGCACCGGCAGGAGACCCCCTGGGGCGTCATCGAGTATGACTTTTAAGAGGAAAATACTATGAGAACAATTTGCGACCTGAATGAAAACTGGCTGTTCAGCCGCCAATGCACGGCCGCCCCCGCCCAACTGCCCGCCGGAGAGGACTGGGAGCCCGTCGCCCTGCCCCACAGCTGGAACGGGGTGGAGGACCAGCAGGGCCAGCCCTTTGAGCGGGGGGCCTACTGGTATGTGAGAAGCTTTACCGCCCCCAGTCAGCCTCTGCCCGGAGGCCGCACCTACATCGAGGTGGGCGCAGCCTCCCTGGTAGGGGAGATCTGGGTCAACGGGCAGTTTGCCGCCCGGCATGTGGGGGGCTACAGCGCCTTTCGGGCGGATGTGACCGATCTCTGTCAGGAAGGGGAGAACACCCTTGCCATCCTCTGCGACAACCGCTACAGCGACAAGGTCTACCCCCAGCGGGCGGACTTCACCTTCTATGGGGGGCTGTACCGCTATGTGCGGCTCATCAGCGTCCCCGAAAGCCGCTTTACCTTGGACGAGCTGGGGGGCAGCGGATTCTATGTAGACGCGGACCCTGTGGAGGGCGGCGCCCAGGTGACGGTGCGGGCCCATCTGGACCAAGTGAAGGAGGGGCAGACGGTCTGCCTGCAAATACTGGACATGGAGGACGAGCTCTGCTGCGAGGTGTGGGACTTTGCCGCCCCGAAAACCCTGCTGCAGGCCTTTATACCCAACGCCCAGCTGTGGGACGGCCCGGGAAATGCCAACCTGTACCGGGCAAAGCTGAGCCTGGTGTCCTTCAACGAGGTGCTGGATGAGGTAGACTGCGCGTTCGGTGTGCGCAGCTTTGCGGTGGACAAGGACCGGGGCTTTCTGCTCAACGGCCGGGAGCACCCCCTGCGGGGTGTGTGCCGCCACCAGGACCGGCTGTACCAGGGCAACGCCCTCTCTGAGTATGACCACTGGGAGGACGCCCGGCTCATTGCCGGCATGGGGGCCAACGCCGTGCGGCTGGCCCACTACCAGCAGAGTCAGGACATATACGAGGCCTTTGACTGGCTGGGTCTGGTGGTCTGGGCGGAGATTCCCTACTTTGCCAACAGCTGGGACGACGACGCCCACGAGGCGGCAGTCAATGAGATCAAAGAGCTGGTGGCCCAGAACTACAACCACCCCTCCATCTGCTTCTGGGGGCTGTCCAACGAAATTCTGATGGGAGACAACGACAACCCCAAGCTGCTGGGCTGTCATAAGGACCTGAACGACGCGGTGAAGAGCCTGGACGCCCGGCGGCTGACTGTAATTGCCCACGAATACGGGGCTGGCTGGGACCATGAGCTGCATAACAGCTCTGACGCGGAGGGCTGGAACCACTACTTTGGCTGGTATCGGGGCCAGCCGGAGGACCTGGCCGCCTGGTGCGACCAGTACCACCAGAAATACCCAGAGCGCCGCTTTGCCATCACCGAGTATGGCTGCGACGCGGTGGTGAGCTACCACTCCGACGACCCGGCCAAAATGGACTACACCGAGGAGTATCAGGTGCTCATTCACGAGAACGCCTGCGAGACCTGGGCCACCCGCCCCTGGATTTGGGGGACCTTTGTGTGGAATATGTTTGACTTTGGCAGCTACTTCCGCCGGGAGGGAGGCACCAAGGGCCGGAACAACAAGGGCCTTGCCACTCTGGACCGGAAGATTCTGAAGGACTCCTATTTTGTCTACAAGGCCTGGTTCAGTCAGGAGCCCTTTGTGCATGTGGACGGCCGCAGGTACTTTGCCCGGCCCGGCAAAACCGCCACTGTGCGGGTGCACTCCAACCAGCCCCGGGTAGAGCTGTATGTGGGCGGCAGGCTGTTCGCCACCCAGGAGGGGGCCCACACCTTTGTGTTTGAGGGTGTGCCTCTGGCGGAGACCCCCACCGCCGTCACGGCCCGGGCAGGGGACTGCGCCGACACCATCATGCTGCGCCAGGCCGCAGAGAAGCCCGGGGCGTTCACCTTCCCCGGCTTCCAGCAGACCCAGGACGCCATCAACTGGTTTGAGAGCGTGGAGGAAGCGGCAGGGAGCATGGAGCCCAAAGCCGGGTTCTTCTCAGTGCACGACAAGCTGAAGGATGTGGCCGCAAACCCCAAAGCCAAAAAGGTGTATCTGGACTGCCTCACCGCTGCGGCGGAGCGGGCTCTGCCCGAGGCCATGGTGCTGAGCGGCGATCTGGAAGCCACTGTGGCCGAGAGCCTCTCGCAGGGCATGGGGGCCATGCTGCTGGGAGAACGGCAGGACAAGGTGCTGCGCCGGATGCATGCGGCGCTGTCTGAAATTGCAAAATAAGCAGGCGGCTGGCAGACTGCCTGAAATAAGTCAGAAAGGAAGGGAGATCCCAAAGGGGTCCCCCTTCTTTTTTGTACCCCTGTTAAGAAATTTTGAAAAAAATATGAAAAAATTTGCAAATGGGGATTGACAAAGAATACCTGTAGAACTATAATAGTCAAGTAGCACAAAGAAATTAGCGTTTTTTTTTTTTTTTTGAGCGACTTGCCGATTTTTCAGTTGTTCCAGTTGGCGGGGCTCGATAGACTGCTCCGCCAGTGAACATAATTTTATTATCATTTTTTCTTAGGAGGTAAAAGAAATGAAAGCAAAACGAGTTCTGGCACTGCTTCTGGCTCTGGCCCTGTGCGCCAGCCTGTTCGCGGCCTGCGGCGGCGACGGCGGCTCCAGCAGCAGCGCCGGCGGAACCTCGAGCGCCAGCAGTGAGGCCGGCGGCGAGAGCAGCGAGGCTGGCACAGAGAGCGGCGAAGACGCTTCCACCCCTGAGGATGGCGACGCTGCCGAGGGCGGCTACAGCTTCCCCCTGGCTGAGCCTGTCACACTGACCGCCTGGCGCACCGCTGCCACCACTGACCCCAAGCTGGGCATTGTCACCTATAACGACATTGAGTCGGTGATGGAGTGGGAGAAGCGCACCAACGTGCACATCGATTGGCAGATTCCCACCTCCGGCCAGGAGACGGAGAACTTCAACCTGATGATCACCTCCGGCGATTATCCCGACCTGATTTTTGACGCCAACGCCCGCTATGTAGGCGGCCTGGGCAAGGCCATTCAGGACGGCGTTGTGCGGCCCCTGGACGACATGATCGAAACCCTGGGCAAGGATTATCTGGCCCTGATCAGCCAGGACGAGATGGTGCTGAAGGACTGCAAGACCGACGACGGCCAGTTCGGCGCTGTGTTCGCCATCAACTGCCCCGACCAGGGCCCCTGGTATGGCATGGCCATGCGCCAGGACTGGCTGACTGAGCTGAAGCTGGATACCCCTGTTACCTACGACGACTGGCACGACGTACTGACCGCCTTTAAAGAGAAGAAGGGAGCAAAGGCCCCCCTGTGGCTGACCTACACTGCCGGCGACTGGTTCGGCGTGTTCTCCGCGGGCTACGGCGTGGGCAACCTGGGCGGCAACACCTTCTTCCGGGTGGACAACCAGGTGAAGTACAGCCCCGCTGAGGAGGGGTACAAAAAGTATCTGACCACCCTGCATCAGTGGTACTCTGAGGGTCTGCTGGATGCGGACTACTACACCCGCACCACCAGCACCACTGTGCCCGAGACTTTGGCCAATACCGGCGACAGCGGCGCCTGGCCCGACATCTACACCCTGCTCAGCATCCACTCCGTTGCCTCTGAGGACCCCAACATTGACGTGGTGGCTGTGCCTGCTCCTGTAGAGAAGGAGGGCGACCAGCTGCATCTGCGCCAGTATAACTGGACCCGCGGCACTGACTGCTGCGCCATTTCCACTGCCTGTGAGAACCCCGAGCTGGCCATGGCCTGGCTGAACCTGGGCTCTCAGCAGGACTTTGCCTACCTGGCCTATTATGGCATTGAGGGCGAGACCCACACCATTGAGGA
>NZ_JBQISV010000118.1:0-5579 GCF_056800975.1 Acutalibacter sp. | reverse complement strand
CGATGTCAATATCGTTCCAGGCCATCATGTCCATCCGGCAGCTGCCGATGAGGTGGGGCCTGCCGTACTTTTCCAGCTGGGCCAGCAGCCCCCGCTCATACAAAATGGCGTCTGCCTGCTCTTTAATCGTCATGCCTACCCGTCTCCCTTCTTTGCCAGCACACAGTACCAGTCCGCCTCCTCCGGCGGTATTTTCTGGAACTGGGAGGGGTAATTCAGCACATCGGGCCGGTAGCCCATCTCTCTGAGCTTGTTCAGCATAAGCTCCCGGCCGATCGGAATATAGTGTTCCTCAAAGACCTCTTTCTGAAAGGGCCTGTTCTCCCTTTCAAACACATAGAGAATGTTGAAGGTGATGGAGCTGTCGTCATGGTAGTCCCACACCTGGGTCAGGTTGATGCGGGTGTCCCCGTCAAAAAAAGGCGCGTAGAGATAGAAACGGTTTCTCTCCCACAGAATCTTGTCCCAGTTGCGTATCTCATAATAGAGATATCCCCCGGGCTTTACCAGAGCGTCCATCTGTTCCAGCGTTTTCAGCACATCCTCATTGCTCACATAGGGCAGCGAATTGCCCGTGCTGGCCACACAGTCAAAGGGGCCGGAAAAATGCTCTGCCACGGTTCTGAAATCGCATTGCTGCAGTTCCACCTTCAGCTGCCGGGCCTCGGCCTTTTTCCGGCAGCTTGCCAGCATTTCTCCGCTCAGGTCAGAGCCGGAAAGCGAAACGCCCAGCTCCGCCAGCTGTATAGTCGCGCTTCCGGAGCCAATGCTCACGTCCAGCATCGTCTCAATGCCTCTTCCACTCAGAATATTCTTCCAGTGGTCCTTAAAGGTCTGATAGCGGCTCTCGCTTTCAATCAAATCATAAATACCAGCTCTGCTATAAAGGCTTGCCATATATTGCCTCCCGCTTTTTACTCTTGTGAAGTGCCGCGAAACGCCGACAGAATGGTATCTGTAACAGCACTGGCATTCTTCCTGTCAGAGGCTTGAATTTATCTGCCCGTTCACTTTTTGATGTCTCCCCGAGCCGTCACGATCTCATACCCCACAGAAGCCATCCGCGCGCTCAGACAATCCCGGCACTGGGCAGACTCCTCCCCTGTGCAGATTTTGTTGTCATAGAGCTCATATTTTTTGCGCACGCTTACCGGCGACAGATTGGGCATGACCACATTGGCTCCTGCCAGAATGCCCAGCTCCCGCCCCTCCGGGTGGATTGTACCCAGGGCCGTGGTGGCGGGCAGCAGCACCGGGGGATGGATCAGCCGGATGATGGAGAGCAGATAGCAGGTCTGCTCCACTGTGCCTGCCGGCTGATCCCGGAAGGCTGTGTCCTTGTGGGGCACAAAGGGGCCAATGCCGCACATATCCGGCTTGAATTCCTCAATGAATTTCAAATCCTTCGCCAAGGCGCGGCTGGTCTGCCCCGGCGACCCCACCATAAACCCGCACCCCACCTGATAGCCCAAGTCCCGCAGGTCCCTCAGGCAGCGCATCCGGTTGTCAAAAGACATTCCAGCGGGATGGAGCGTTTCATAGTGTGCTCTGTCCGCTGTCTCATGGCGAAGCAGATAGCGGTCTGCTCCGGCCTCCCGCAGCAGCTGGTAGCTCTCCCGGCTCCGTTCCCCCATGGACAGGGTTACGGCGCAGTCCGGGTGGGCAGACTTAAGGGCCGTGACAATGCTGCTGAGTACCTGGTCTGTAAAGAAGGGGTCCTCTCCCCCTTGCAGCACAAAGGTGCGAAAGCCCAACCGGTAGCCCTCAGCCGCACAGGAAAGGATATCCTCCAAGGAGAGGCGGTAGCGGTCGCAATGGGAATTGCTCCGGCGGATGCCGCAGTACAGGCAGTCGTTTTTACAGATATTGCTGACCTCAATCAGTCCCCGCACATAGACGGCGTTCCCATATATTTCCCGGCGGACCGCCACAGCCTGTTGTGCCAATATGGCGGCGGTTTCGGGAGACTGCGCCTCCACCAGCTCCTGGTACTCCTCCAACTGCAGCCTGTGGTTGGAGGCCAGGCTTTTGATCAAACGCTCCACCCGCTCAGTCATGGCCCAAGACCCCCGACAATGCAGTTTTTACGCTGACGCCCGGAAGATTCCCCACCTTCCCCGCCAGGGTGGAGATGGTGTCCTGGGGAGCGTCAATGGCAATGCTGATAATATTAACACCCCTGGCCCGGTAGGGAATGCCCATCCGGCCAATAATATACGAGCCATACTCGTGAAGAATGCTGTTCAGCCTCTCCACAGTGCTGCTGTCCTCTACAATAATACTCATGACTGCCACTCTGGTCTCCATTTTGACCATCCTTTCTGCAAAGGGCGTCAGGGCCCTATGATCTTAGCAAAAAAGCAAAAAGCGCCATACCCGACTGAGGGCACGGCGCAGACCTGCAAGTGTAAAAGCCGCACCTTTCACGCAGGGCGGCTAAGCCCCCTTAGTGTCAGGTATCGTAATTTCATTTTATCAGACAAGGCAGAAAAAGTCAAGAACCATTTACATTTTTATTTGATACGCCCAGAGAATACCCTGGCAAATAAAGCATTGAAAAAGCTCTTGACGAAACCTCTCTGCTGACACAAAAAGCGGCCCGAAAAAGGCCGCTCTTTGCCGCCGCTCAGGTAAAGCTGCCCGGGGCACTGGGGAGGTCCCCCAGGTTGTTGCTCTCGTCGCCGTCTGGGAGGGAGCGCAGATACTCGCTGCCGTTGCGGCTGGCAATCGCCACGCCCCGGATGCCCCCCTGCTTGGCCAGGGCCACGCCCTCACGCTTGGAGAGCACCCGGCCGTCGGAGAGCTCATAGCCAGCGATCTTGCCGTTTTTGCGCACCAGCTTGGTGATACTCTTGGCATCCTTGTTGGGGACGGGATTCATAATGTTGATATTGGCCGGCAGGTTGCCGATCCGTCCGTCACGTTCCTGTGTCAATCTGATCCTTCCTTTCTGTACAGCTATGGATGTGGACCCGGATGGGTACGTCTATAGTGTGGCGCTATATGGCAATGATTATGCGGACCACAGAGCCTGGAAGCAGGCGTATCGGCAAAGCCAACAAGCTCAGGCAGAAATTTTTATATATTTTTTTCTTGACGCAGGCGGAAAATCAGACTATTATTATAGAGTAATGCTTTTCAAAGTCTAGCGAAGCTCGGAAAAGCAAAAGGAGGCGATGAGATGGTAGCCAAGACCTACAGCATGGGGACCTATGGACTGGACGCCTTTCCCGTGGAGGTAGAGACCGACCTCTCCTCAGGCCTGCCAGGCTTTGAGGTGGTGGGCCTGCCCGGCGCGGCAGTGAAGGAGTCCCGGGACCGGGTGCGGGCGGCTATGAAGAACTGCGGCTTTGACTTCCCCCTGAAGCGTATCACCATGAATCTGGCCCCTGCGGACAAACGGAAGGAGGGGCCTATCTACGACCTGCCCCTGCTGCTGTCTCTGCTCAAGTCCTCCGAGCAGCTCCCCTGCCCCACAGACGACGCAGTGTTTCTGGGGGAGCTCTCCCTGTCCGGCGAAGTGCGGCGCATCCGAGGCGTGCTGGCTATGGCCGCAAAGGCGAAGGAGGCTGGCTTCCGCCGGCTGTTCGTGCCGGCCGCCAATGCCCGGGAGGGCGCGGTCATTGCGGGCTTAGAGGTCTACCCTGTCGAAAACGTGCCTCGGCTGGTGGACCATCTCACCGGCCGGAAGCCCATTGCCCCAGCAGACTGGGAGCCTCAGTGCGGCCGCTTTGACCCTTTGCTGGACTTTGCGGATGTCAAGGGGCAGTATGTGGCAAAGCGGGCTTTGGAGATTGCCGCCAGCGGCAGCCACAGTGTGATTATGGTGGGCTCCCCTGGCTCTGGCAAGAGCATGCTGGCCAAGCGCCTGCCCACCATTCTGCCCGACATGACCTTTGAGGAAGCCTTGGAAGCCACCATGATCCACTCTGTGGCAGGCAATCTGCCGGACGGAAGCGCCCTGTTAGGCTCCCGTCCCTTTCGGTCGCCCCATCATACCATTTCCACAGCAGGGCTCTCTGGGGGCGGCACGTCCCCAAAGCCCGGTGAAATCTCCCTTGCCCACAACGGCGTGTTGTTTTTGGACGAGCTGCCGGAATTCTCCCGCCCTGCCATGGAGGTCCTCCGCCAGCCCATGGAGGACGGACAGGTCACTATTTCGCGGGTAGGCGGCAACGCCACCTTCCCCTGCAAATTTATGGTGGTGGCCGCTATGAACCCCTGCCCTTGCGGCTACTTTGGCCACCCCACCCGGCCCTGCACCTGTGCGCCCCAGGCAGTGGACCGCTATCTGGCCCGGGTGTCCGGGCCCCTGCTGGACCGGCTGGACCTGCATGTGGAGGTAGCGCCCCTTGAGCTGGACGAGCTGGCCTCCAAGGCCAGGGGCGAGAGCTCCGAGGCCATCCGCCAGCGGGTGAATGCCGCCCGCAAGCGGCAGGTGGACCGATATCAGGGCCTGGGTTGGTCCTGCAATGGGGAGATTCCCTCTGCAAAGCTGCGGGAGGTCTGTCAGGCCGACGAGGATGCAGAGTCCCTGTTAAGGCGGGCCTTTGACCGGTTCGGCCTCTCTGCCCGCAGCTATGACCGGGTGCTCCGGGTGGCCAGAACCATTGCCGACCTGGAGGCCAGCGACCGGGTCACCGCCGACCATGTGGCTGAGGCTGTGCAGTACCGGATGCTGGACCGAAAATTCTGGGCACGGGGCGGATAAAAAAGGAAAGCAGACCGCCATGGGTCTGCTTCCTCTTTCCTGTCTTATGGCTGAATACTTGCCGCAGCGCTCTCCAATGGGCCGGGCATGGGCTTCTGGGACCGGGGAGCGTTGAAATAGTCTCTGTCAAAGGTGATGGGTGTGCCGTCCGGGTTCTCAAACTTCTGCTCGGGCTCAAAGGCCATGCCTAAAGTCTCGGTGTTAACCACCATTGTTGAGAACACGGGCATATGCTCATACAGGTCTGTCTCCACAGTATAGGCTCCGTTTTCTTCTTTGACGCTCAGTGTGACAGCCGTATCTCCCTGGGCAGGAGACTGCTCCTTCTCCCAAGGCTGGGCTCCGTTGAAGTACACATTGCCCGCCGACCACACCGGCAGGTGCATGTAGTACCGGTCGCTGGGGGCCGAGCCCATGCCGCAGTAGCCCTCAAATTCCCTGTCCCACTCCTCATAGGTGGGATAGCCTTGATAGGGGAAAGCGCCGCAGCGGATATTTCCGTCGTCCCAGCCATTGGGCTGCATATTGTCCATGGCGGCTTTCAGCAGAGGGTGCATGGGCTGCTGCACAAAAATATTATTGTAGAACCGCATGTCGCCATGGAGGAAGGTCATAAAACCAGCGATCTCGGTGCGGTGGGGCACATGATATGGCGTATACCGGGGAGAACTGAGGGTCTTGGCGCCATTATCCGTGCCAATGCCCACTGCCGTGATGCCTCCGGCGATCAGATTGTGGACTAGGGCCACGCCCTGGGTGGCTAGCTTAAGAGACCGGGCAGACAGCAGCAGGTTGTTGTCGATGAGAGTGGGACCGTGGGAGACCTCTACAAAGATGTCCTCCCCCATGCCCATCATTAGCGCGCCCA
>NZ_JBQISV010000117.1:0-5699 GCF_056800975.1 Acutalibacter sp. | reverse complement strand
GAGACTACCGGTAGGAGTTTGCCGGTACTTTTGCGAAGCAAAAGGCGACTCCTTCGGAGTCGAGGCAAACTCCGTGACTTGCCCGAAGGGCAATGTCAGAAACCCACGCCAAACGCCGTGTGCGGTATCTCTACACGGGCCAACCGCCCGCCAAAGGCCACCCCCACATCGCTACGCTACTCCCCCGGATGATTCCTCCTCCACCGCAGATAGTCCTCCAAAATCACCACAGCCGCCACCGCGTCCACCACAGCCTTGCGCTTTTTGCCCCGGGTGTTGGTCTCGTTCAAATAGCCGTGGGCCGTGATGGTCGTGCCCCGCTCGTCCACAAAAACCGTCTCAAGGCCGGTCAGCGACTGAAGCCTCGCCCCCATTTCCCGGGCAAATGCCGCGCTTTCCCCCTCGGTGCCGTCCATGTTCCGGGGCAGGCCCACAGCCAGACGCTCCGCTTTGGCCCTTTGGGCGGCCTCGGCCACCTGCCGGGCCAGCTTCTCTGGGTCCCGCTGGGCAATCACCCCCAAGGGGCTGGCAAGCAGCTCCCCCTTGTCGCACACCGCCAGGCCTGTCCGGGCATGGCCCAGGTCAACGCCCACAATAATCATACCAGCCTGTCCCCCGCAAAAAACTCGAACCGGGTGGGCGGGCGGCGCATGTCCTCCGGCAGGTGGCTCAGGTCGTTGACCTTCTCCCACCGCAGAGCTCCGTCCTCCGCCGCCAGGGTGCTCACCCCCGTGTTGCCAAAGACCTCGCTGCGCCGGATGCCCTTCAGCTCCCCGTAGGCCACCCGGGCGAACAGGTTCCGCAGCACGCCCCCATGGGTTGTGACAACCACCCGCTCCCCCGCATGATCTTGTATGATCCGGTCCAGGGCCCGGTTCGCCCGCTCATACACCTGGGCCATGCTCTCCCCCCCGGGGAATTGGCACAGGTCCGGGCTCTGGTCCCAGTCCCTGGCCACCTGAGGGAACCGCTCCGCCACCTCGGTAAGCAGCAGGTTCTCCATGTCCCCGCAGTCAAGCTCAATCAGCCCCGGCTCCTCCTTGATTTCCAGCTCCGGGTGGTACTGAGCAATGGCCTCGGCCGTGGCTCTGGCCCGCTTTAAGGGGCTGGTGTAAATGGCGTCAATGGGCTCGTTGCGAAATCGCAGACCCAGTAAAGCCAGCTGCTTTACACCGTCCGGGCTCACCTCCGCGTCAAACCGGCCCTGAAACCGGCGCTGAATGTTCCCCATAGACTGGCAGTGCCGGATCAGATAGAGGGTCGTCACCACGGCCGCACACCTCCTGTCAGCTCAGACACGGACCTGACCCCGTTCTTTACCATAAAGTCCAGCAGCCCGTCCCGAATTTTAACAGGCGCATAGGGGTCGGTAAAAATAGCCGTGCCCACCTGAATGGCCGAGGCTCCTGCCAGCAGCATCTCCACCGCGTCCTCGGGGGCGGCAATGCCGCCCAGGCCCACAATGGGGATTTTCACCTTCTGGGCAGTCTGCCACACCATGCGCAGGGCCACCGGCAGCAGGGCCGGGCCCGAGAGCCCCCCGGTGTTGTTGCGGATGATGGGCCGGCGGGTGTGAATGTCAATGCGCATACCGGTGAGGGTGTTGATGAGGGACACCGCATCCGCCCCGGCGCTCTCGGCGGCCAGAGCCATCTCGCTGACATCGGTGACATTGGGGGAGAGCTTCACCATCAGGGGCTTTTTGCACACCCTGCGCACCGCTCGGGTAATGCCCTCCACCCCCTGGGCGGTCACTCCAAACTGTACCCCGCCCTCCTTCACATTGGGGCAGGAGATGTTCAGCTCCACCATGTCCGCCGGGGTATCGTTAAGCTTTTCCGCAGTCTGACAGTAGTCCTCTACCGCGCTGCCCGCCAGATTGGCAATGATCCTCGTCCCCTGCTGGCTGAGCCAGGGGAGCTCCTGGGCCACGAAATGCTCCACCCCCGGGTTTTGCAGGCCCACGGCGTTGAGCATCCCCCCCGGGGTCTCAGTGACCCGGGGGGGCGGATTGCCCGGGCGCGGGTGAAGGGTTGTGCCTTTACAGCTAATGCCCCCCAGCTGGCTCAGGGGGTACAGCTCCCCGTACTCCCGGCCAAAGCCAAAGGTGCCCGAGGCCGCGATCACCGGGTTGCGGAAGTCCACCCCCGCCACATTCACCCGCAGGGGCGAGAACAGCTCCTCAACCACCCGGCCCTGGCTGTCCAGCAGCAGGCCCTCTCCGTCGTCAAGGCGGTACACTTTACAGCCCTGCTCCCGCTCATAGGCCTGGCAGCGGGCCTCAAATTGCTCATACCGGGTGTGAAACCGGCTGTAATGGGGCAGCACCTGCGCCTGTGTCAGCCCCAGGGCCCCCAGACTGCTCAGGCCCACGGTGTTAAGCTCTGGGCTGTACAGGTCCACAAGCCCCAGGCTGGGGCCCAAAACCAGCGCCCCCGCGCTCCACCCCACCAGCAGGCCCTGGTCCGCTGCCTGGCACAGGGCCTGCCGCCCGCCGTGCTTCTCAATGGAATCCAGCAGATAGTAGGGGTTGCCCCCCATCAGCATCACCGCGTCAAACTGGGCAAGGCCTTGGGCAGGGTGGCGGTCAAGGTCAAAAATCTCCACGGCCAGGCCCAGGGCCTCCAGCTCCTCCCGGCAGCGGGGTACATGGCGGTTCTTCTCCCGGTATTCCGGGTCCGCTGTCACCACCAGAGCGGCCCTGCCCCCCTTGACGCACCGGCCCGCCGCCTCCCGCAGCCAGGGGCTGGTCAGGCCGTTGGAACACAATATAATCATAAAAGCTCCTCCTCTCCCGGCCTCACAGGGCGCTCTCCCCGATCCGGCTCATCTCGATCACCGGCCCGTCCTTGCACACATGGCCAAAGTATTCGGCTCCCTCTCCGTCTACCAGAGCCACCGCGCAGCCCAGGCAGGCTCCCACGCCGCAGGCCATGCGCTGCTCCAGCGAGAGATACCCCGCCGCCCCCCGGCTCTGGGCCAGAGCCCTCGCCGCCCTCAGCATGGGGCCGGGGCCGCAGGCAAACACCACCTCAAAGTCCTCCTCCGCCGCCAGCTCTGTCACCAGACCGTGACGCCCATAGCTGCCGTTGTCTGTGGCAATCAGGGTCTTGGCCCCTGCGGCCTTGAAGTCCTCCTCCAAAATCACGGCCTCCCGGCTGCGGAAGCCCAGCACTGCCACTGCCTGACTGCCCAGGGCCTGGGCCGCCCCCAGCAGAGGGGGCACGCCAATGCCTCCCCCCATCAGCAGGGTCCTCTTTGCCCTGTCCACGGGAAAGCCATGCCCCAGAGGGGCCAGAATTTCCAGCCGGTCCCCTGCCCGGCGCCGGGCCAGCTCCGCCGTGCCCTGGCCCCGGACCTGAAACACAAACCGCAGCTCTCCCCGGTCCCGGTCTATGGCGCAGATGGAGATGGGCCGGCGCAAGGTGCGGCCCGGCACCAGAATCTGGGCGAACTGGCCGGGCTCCGCCTTTGCCGCCAGGGCGGGGCAGCGCAGGCGGAAGTCAAACACATCCTCGGTCAGCTGCCGGACAGAGGTCAGCTCGCCCGGCAGGGAGTCATATTTTTTTTCGCTCATACTCCACCTCACACCGGCAGGCTGACGCCGCCCAGCCGGGCCATAATCTCGTCCCGCATCCGCAGGGCCTCCCGGCGGGCCGCGCCGGCGTAGTCGGCAGGGTCGCAGCCCTCCTTCTGCCAGGCGCACAAAATGGCCCGGGAGGAGTTGACAATGGCCCCGCAGCCGTGCTTGTCAAAGCCCAGGGCCACTGCCTCGGCCGCGCCCCCCTGGGTCCCGTAGCCCGGCACCAGAAACATGGTGTTGGGCAGAGCGCGGCGCAGCTCCTTCAGCTGCTGGGGATAGGTGGCCCCCACCACGGCCCCCACTCCGCTGTAGCCGTACCGGCCCGGAAGCTTCAGCCCCCACTGCTGGCACATGTTGCCCATGGCCCGGTACAGGGGCTCGTACATGGCGTGCAGCATCTGGTCCTGAAACTCCCCGGAGGAGGGGTTGGAGGTTTTCGCCAGCACAAAAATACCCTTGTCCTTTGCCGCGCACACAGCCAGAAGGGGGTCGACGCCATCGCTGCCCAGGTAGCCGTTCACCGTGAGAGCGTCCGCCCCAAAGGCCTCAAAGCTGGCCCCCTCCACCTGGGTCTCTCCCAGATGGGCGGCGGCGTAGGCCTCCATGGTGGCCCCAATGTCGTTGCGCTTGCCGTCGGTAATCACAAACAGGCCCTTGCTCTTGGCATAGGCAATGGTCTCGGCCAGAGCCCGCATCCCGGCCCAGCCGTACATCTCATAGTAGGCGGCCTGGGGCTTCACAGCGGGCACCACGTCCCAAAGGGCGTCGATGAGGCCCTTGTTAAAGGCCAGCAGGGCGGCGGCCGCGCCCTCCAGGTTTTTGCCGTGGGCCTCAAAGCAGGGAGCCTTCACGTGCTCGGGAATGTAGCTGAGCTTAGGGTCCAGCCCGGCCACAGTGGGGTTTTGCTTTTTCATGATATTTTCCAGCAGGCGGTCCATTGACATGTGACATCTCTCCTTCAATATATATGTATGATTTTCAAAGCAGCATATATGTATGATTTTCAAAGCAGCTGGCAGGCCATTTCAAACCCGCAAACGCCCCCGGCAAGACTGGGCCCAGACAGCGCAAGGCATTCTCCTTGCCAGTCTGTCAGCCTTTGACTGGCAAAAACGCCGGACTGTGTTCTCAGCCCCGTCAGCACAGTTTTTTACGTCTGACCTTATTCCAGGTCTGACACAGAAAGCCCCGCGGCAGGCTTGACTCAACCCAGCCGGCCCCAGCGGGCTTGACCGCTGGCCTACCCAAACACCCTTCTCCCCCGGGAAAAGGTCAGCTTGACCCGCCCGGTGAGCTCCATGCCCTTGAAGGGGGTGTTCCGGCTTTTGCCGTGGAGCCGGGCCGGGTCCACGGTCCATTTCTCCTCTGGGTCGAACACCACCACGTCGGCAGGCGCGCCCACGGCCAGAGTACCGGCGGGGATGCCCAGAATGCGGGCCGGGGCCGCGCTCATTTTCTCTATGACCTGGCTGAGGCTCAGCCGGCCGTCCAGAGCTGTCAACACCGCCGCCAGAGAGGTCTCCATGCCAATGCTCCCGTTGGGGGCGGTGAAAAAGTCCCCCTTCTCCTCCGGGGTGTGGGGCGCGTGGTCTGTAGAAATGGCGTCCAGGGCGCCGTCCCTCAGGCCCTCAATCAGCGCCAGCCGGTCGGCCTCGCTGCCCAGGGGCGGGTTCATGCGGTAGTCCGCGTCCATGCTCTCCAGGGCCCGGTCGGTGAGCAGCAGGTAGTGGGGGCAGGTTTCGGCAGTGACCCTGACCCCCCGGCGTTTGGCGTCCCGAATCAAGGCCACCGAGCCCGCTGTGCTCACATGACAGATGTGCACCCGGGCCCCGATGCTGGCGGCAGCGGCCAGCTCCCGGGCCACGCCGCAGTCCTCGGCAGCAGGGGGCACTGCCTTAACCCCCAGCTGGCGGGCGGTCTCCCCCTGGTTCATCAGGCCCCCCCGGGCCAGGTCCAGGTCCTCGCAGTGGGCGGCCACCGTCAGGCCAAGCTCCTCCCCGGCCTGCAGGGCTTCCAGCAGACAGCGGGCGTTGGCCACCGGCCTGCCGTCGTCGCTCAGGGCAATGGCTCCCGCCTCCTTTAAGGCGGCGAAGTCCGGGCAGTCCTCCCCCCGCAT
>NZ_JBQISV010000116.1:0-5809 GCF_056800975.1 Acutalibacter sp. | reverse complement strand
ACAAAAAATGTGGTGGGGGTGGACCTACCCTGGGATGAGCCGGACTGCCCGGACGTGGTGGTGGAGAACGATGGCGGCCGCACCCCGGAGGAGATTGTAGCGGAGCTGACAGCCCGCTTTGAAGTGGGGGTGCCGGAATGAGCGTTCATATTTGCGACCTGCATACCCACAGCACGGCTTCTGACGGGCAGTATACCCCGGCGGAGCTGGTGGGATTGGCAAAGGACCGGGGCATTGAGGTGCTGGCCCTCACCGACCACGACAACCTGGACGGCCTGGACGAGGCCGTGAAGGCCGGAGAGGCTTTGGGAGTCCGGGTGGTGCGGGGCGTGGAGCTCAGCGCGGACGACTACCCCAGCCTGCACATTCTGGGCTATGGCTTTCCCCCGGCGGCTCCGGGGCTGCGGGAGATGATCGACAGCCTGAAGCAGGGGAGAGGCAGAAGAAAGTATAAGATACGGGACTTTTTGCGGACCCAGGGCGTTGAGGTGGACCTGTCTCTGGTAGAGGCCTATGCGGAGGGCGGCGTGATTGGACGCCCCCACTTTGCCCGGGCTCTGGTAGAGCAGGGCTATGTGGGCGACCGCCGGGAGGCCTTTAACCGGTATCTGGACACCCCGGCCTTTCAGAAATTCGACCGGGGCAAGCCCAGCGCAGAGAAGTGCGTGGGAATCCTCAAGGCGGCAGGGGCCAAGGTGTCCCTGGCCCACCCCTATCAAATCGTGTTCGGGCCGGACGCCCCGGAGAACCTGGAACAGCTGGTAGCCCGTCTGGCGGGCTACGGGCTGGACGCCCTGGAATGCTACTACCCCAAGCACACCCCCCAGCAGCAGGCGCAATATCTGGCACTGGCGGAAAAGTACCGCCTCCATGTCACCGGCGGCAGTGATTTTCATGGGGAGAAGGTGAAGCCCGATGTGAAGCTCGCCAGAGTGGAATTGGGTTTGGAGTGGATTGTTAAATCATTATGAAAAAGAAAGTTTGAGAAGTGACAGATAGGGGGATAAAAATGAAAAGATGTGTCATTTGGGGGACAAATGCCTGCGGCCGGCAGATGGCGGTTGAGGCAAAATATCTTGGGTACGAGGTCCTGGCGTTTTGCAGCAGCAATGCCCACTCTGAGGTCATTGACGGCTTTCCTGTTCTCTCGCCAAGTGAGCTGAAGGAAGCCTGCGCCCGAAATGAAGTCGACTGCATTGTGCTCGGCATGAACAGAGCGTCATATATTCAAGAAGTTACCCAGCAGATTTCCCGGGAGTTTCCGGCCAACGTCCAGATTCTGGAAAAGACCAGCCTGGAAAATGATTATCTGGCCAGTGTAACCCAATCGCTTTCCTATAAATGGGATATCAATTATGATTTACAAATCTCGGAATGGGTCGAAAACCTTATGTCCGAAGTGGAATATTGGGTACAGGAAGTGGCCAATCCCAGGGGGGAAGCGCATTGGGATTATGAGGCCAGAATGAATAATGAACTCTTTTTTGGCCTGACGGTTCCCTACCAGGAAGAACGGCTAGATTTTACCAGCGCCCTCCCTTCTTTGGAGAAGGCCCTGTGGGATGGGGCCATCGTGATGGATATTGGCTGTGGGCTGGCTCCTCTATACGGGAGCCGTCTGCCTGATTTCGGGCAGGTCAAATTATTTACGATTGACCCGCTGGCCCCCTTCTATAACAAAATCAATGAGAAATATTCCAGCAGGCAGACCCTCAGGCACAGTTTTGGAATGTTTGAGTTTATGGCGAATTTCTTTGAGCGAAATTACAGTGATGCTATCATCATAAACAATGCCATGGATCACTGCATTGATCCCTATAAAAGCCTGATTGAATGCGCTTACATCCTGAAACCCGGCGGGAAGCTTTTCTTGTTCCACCGACGAGCGGAAGCTCTGTATGAGGGCTATTCCGGCTTACATAAGTGGAATCTAGATTTTGATAAAAGCGATTTCCTGATATGGAACAACGAAAACGCGGTGAATGTTTCTCAGGAATTGAAAGACATTCTCCAGGTAAATGTGGTGCATTCCAGCCTCTCCACCCCTCGGGAAAACCAAATCCTCATCGTGGAGATTACAAAGACAAGGGACTTTCAGCTGGAGGAGTTCATTGATATCAGTCAAGAAAGGATTCAATTGGCCTCTGTAATTGAAAATATCATGAGTTTGGCCGCCAGTAATCTGGACTATCTGGAGATTCAGAAAGGATAATCATATGAACTTCGAACTAACCGCCTCCATGATGTGCGCCAACTATGGCAACCTGGAGAAGGAGGTCCGCGATTTGGAGGCGGGCGGCATTGACTCCTTCCACATTGATATTATGGACGGGCGTTATGTGCCCAACTTCGCCATGTCCCTAAACGACCTGCGGTATATTGCCGGGGCCACTGCTGTGCCCATGGACGTGCACCTGATGGTGGAGCATCCCAACAGCCATATTCAGCTGTTTTTGGAGAACCTGCGCCCCGGCGACACGGTGTACATCCACCCGGAGGCGGAGTATCACCCCTCTACCACCCTGCAGGCTGTGATTGACGGGGGGATGATTCCCGGCATTGCCATCAACCCGGGGACCTCGGTGGAGAGCGTGTTCGAGATGCTGCGCATTGTGAAAAAGGTGCTGGTCATGTCCGTCAACCCGGGCAATGCGGGACAGATGTACCTGCCCTATGTGGGCAAGAAGATCACCAAGCTGCTGTCTTTGAAGGAGGACATGGACTTTGAGGTGTACTGGGACGGGGCCTGCAGCGCGGACAAAATTCAGGAGTTTGCCCCCAGGGGGGTGAAGGGCTTTGTGCTGGGCACCACCCTGTTGTTTGGCAAGGGCAGGCCTTATGGGGATATCCTCCAGGATATCCGCGAGCTGAGGTTTTAATCGTGAACGGGGCTGTGATCCTCTCCGGCGGGGCCGGGAGCCGTTTTGGGGCCGGAGTGCCCAAGCAGTACCGGGAGCTGGCCGGCAGGCCCGTGATTGTCCGCACTATGGAGACGCTGCAGTGCTGCCCGGCCGTGGAGTGCATTGTGGTGGTAGCCGAAACGGAGTGGAGAGAGCCGGTTCTGGGCTGGGCGGAGCGGTTTGGAGTGACAAAGCTGCGAAAGCTCGCGCCTGCCGGGAAGGACCGCCAGCACTCCATCCTGAACGGGCTGCTGGCTTTGGAAGGGCTCCTCACCGGGCCGGAGGACGGGGTGGTCATTCAGGACGCGGCAAGGCCCCTGACCAGCCAAGAGCTGCTGGCCCGGCTGCTGCTGGGTCTGCATGACGCGCCTGCGGTGCTGCCAGTGGTGCCGGTGACAGACACAGTCTACACCAGCGGAGACGGCCAATGGGTGAACGGGATACCGGACCGGGCGGCTCTGTACGCAGGCCAGGCCCCGGAGGCATTTCGTTTTGGGGACTACCTGTCCCTGTACCGCAATACCCCGGCCGAGAGGCTCTCTGCCCTCAGCGGCAGCTGCCAGCTGCCCTATCAGGCCGGGTGGAAGGTGAAAATGATTGAGGGAGAGGCGGAGAACCGAAAGCTCACCTATCCCATGGACTGGACCATTTGCCAGCTTATCCTGAAGGAACGGGAGGAATGCTGAATGAAGGCTTATGTTTTGCACCAGGTCAACGACCTGCGCCGGGAGGAACGGCCCCGGCCGGAGCTTTTGCCCGGCTGGGTGCTGGTGCGGGTGCTGGCGGCGGGAATCTGCAGCTCGGATATTCCCCGGATTTTTGAGAAGGGGACCTACCGCTTTCCCACCATACCCGGCCACGAGTTCTGCGGGGTGGTGGCGGAGGCCGGCGGGCCGGAGGGCCAAAGCTGGGTGGGCCGCCGGGTGGGGGTCTACCCCCTGGTTCCCTGCCGGGAATGCCCCTCCTGCGCCAGCGGCAGCTTTGAGACCTGTGAGAATTACGACTATATTGGCTCCCGGCGGGACGGGGGCTTTGCTGAGTTTACGGCGGTTCCGGTAAGAAACCTGATCGCCCTGCCAGAGGCAGTTTCCAACGCCGGGGGCGCCATGCTGGAGCCTGCCGCCGTGGCCCTGCACGGGGTGCGGCGGCTGGGAGACCTGACCGGCAAGACTGTCTGCGTGGCAGGCACGGGGACCATCGGCCTGCTGGCCGGCCAGTGGGCCCGGCTGCTGGGGGCGGCACAGGTGACGGTTCTGGGAAGAAATCAACAGAAAAAGGACTGGGCCGAGGCCTGCGGCCTGGACTATGTCACCCAGACCGGGGAGGTGTTTGACCGCGTGATCGAGGCGGTAGGCACGCCCGCGGCCATTGAGAGCGCCATCCGGCTCACCGCCCCGGGGGGCGGACTGACGCTTATGGGCAACCCCCCTGGGGCCATCCCCCTGAGTCAGGAGGTGTATTGGCGTATTCTGCGCAAGCAGCTGACCCTGACCGGCAGCTGGAACTCCGCCTTTTGGGGGGAGGACAGCGATTGGGAGAGGACCGTGCAGGCTCTGGCGGAGGGGCGGCTGAAGACAGCCCCCCTGGTCACCCACACCTTGGAGCCTGAGGGGCTTCTCCGGGGGTTGGAGCTGATGCGGGACAAAACAGAGCCCTATTGTAAGGTGATTTGGGAAGGAGGCGCGTCATGAGGCTGAAAAAGGGGAGCTTTTCGGACTTTGCCCGGCGGGCGGAGTCCAGCGGAAAGCCCATTGTGGTATACGGCGCAGGGGTCATCGGCCAGGTGGCCGCGCCCTACTGGCTGAACGCCTACCAACTGGCGGAGCAGGTGCGCTGCTATGTGGACGCGGACCCCCACAAGCAGGGGGGCGCAGTGGCGGTGGGGGAAAGGGCGGTTCCCATCTCTCCGGTGTCCGCGTTGGAGGAGCTGGGAAGCGGCTGCCTGCTGCTGGTGACCGTGAGCGCCTTTGACGCGGTGGTGGAGAGCCTGGAAAAGCTGTCTGCCCTGAGGGAGACAGAGGCCTGGTTCCTGCCGGTGATGCTTATTGAACGGGCCCACAGCCTGAAATCCGGCGGGGTGGTGAAGACCAGCGAGACCCCGCTGATCCCCAAAAGGATTCACTACTGCTGGTTCTCCGGCAATCCTATTCCAGACAGCCTGAAGCGTTGTATGGAGACCTGGGAGAAATTCTGCCCGGACTATGAGATCATCCGCTGGGACGAGAGCAATTATGACATCAGTTGGAGCCCCTACATGGTGCAGGCCTATGAGAGGAAGAAGTGGGGGTTTGTGCCTGATGTGGCCCGGCTGGACATTCTGTACCGGCACGGGGGGATTTATCTGGACACGGATGTGGAGCTGGTGCGCGGTCTGGATGAGCTGCTGTATCAGCCGGCCTTTTGCGGAGTGGAGAAGTGGGGAGTCATTAATCCAGGTGGCTGCAGTGGGGCGCAGCAGGGAAACCATGCTATAAAAACAATTTTAGAAATCCGGCAAAATGAAACATTTGTGTTGGCAGATGGAACTTGTAATTCTATCAGTAGCGGTTATGCGGACACCATGGGAATCTGTAGACTAGGTATGAGTCCTAATGGAAAAACTCAAACCATTTCAACAACTATAACGGTATATGCCTCTGAGTTTTTTCATCCCTTCGACTATGCCAGCGGCGAGACAGTCGTAACAGAAAATACCTTTTCCATCCACCACTTCAGCGGCACCTGGCTGGGAGAGAACGCCGCCAGAGAGCGGGCGCTGACCCGGGAGAAGTACCGGCGGTTTGTGGATAGCCTGGAGGAGACTATATGAAAAAAGTAAGCATCGTCCTTCCCGTCTATAACGGGGAAGCGTACCTGCGTCAGGCCATTGAGAGCGTTCTGGCGCAGACCTATGAGAACTGGGAGCTTAT
>NZ_JBQISV010000115.1:0-5848 GCF_056800975.1 Acutalibacter sp. | reverse complement strand
TGAGACACCCCCGTTGTCAACAACATTTACCTCTATCTTAAGGCAACACCGCACAAAGACCGGCCTACGGCCTTTGCACGTGATTTGCTTGCACTTTTTCCGTCATAGCGCACAGCTTTCGCTTGTCAATCCCTTGATTGGCTACACTCAATCTGTACACTCTGACGAAAAAATTGACTGCGCAACTCACGCGCAATCTTTGTGCGGTGTTGCCTTAATTATACCAGCATTTGAAAAAGTCTTCCTCTCAATACCTGCACAAAAAAGAGAGCGAGGACACTGCGCTTGTTTTGATTATTCCTGCAATAAGTGCAGCTCTATTATACTGAAATAAGAATGGGATGTCAAAGCCGCGGTGAAATAAAATACCGCCAAAGCAGCGTATGGAGGCCGACCAAGCGGCGGCCAGTTGAGCCGGGACAGCCCCAAGGAGAGCAGGAAGGGACCTCCGCTCTGATTTAGGCCAAGATTTCCCATTCTATCATTGACAAACCTCTGCCGGACGGCCTATAATAAATTAAGGTTTTAAAGAGCAGCCCCCAGGGATATGCAGTGATGGGACTGGGGACACAGGGCAGCGCGGTTGTCTTGTGTCCTGGCCTCCGCCTTTGCGCTATCCTGGGAGCCGCGCTATGGCCTGCCTGAAAACGGGATAGCGCTTCCCTTTGCCTGACGCAGGCAAAGGCGGCTATGGGCGGGTCTTGGCGGGAAGCCTGATGAAGCAAAACAGGAGTGTATTGATGATGAAAAGTATTCGCAGGAAAATCACAACATGTTTGATCGCCACAGTGCTCATCGCATTGTTGACGGTGGGGGCCTTTAGCATGGTGCTGAACTACCGGAGCACCTTGTCTACGGTGGAACAGATGATGGGGGAAACGGCCGTGCTGGCAGGAGAGCGCATCCAGCAGGAGCTGGATGCCTACCGGAACGTTGCTATGGACACGGGCTGCATCCCTCAGCTTTCCGGCAGCGATGTGCCCGTGGAGGAAAAGCGCGCGATTATAGACGAACGGGTGAGTATGCACGGCTTCCAGCGCGGCAATATTGTGGGCGCGGACGGCATCAGCATATTTGATGGGAACGACTACTCTGACCGGGAATATGTGCGGCAGGCCATGGCAGGGAACGTCTATGTGTCAGAGCCGCTGATCAGCAAGATCACCGGCGAGCTCTCTATTATGGTGGCCGCGCCCCTGTATGACGGCGGGCAGCAGGGCGGGGATATTGTTGGCGTAGTGTATTTTGTGCCCCCCGAGACCTTCCTTAATGACATTGTCTCTTCTATCAAGGTCAGCGACAGCAGCCATGCTTATATGATCAATAAAAATGGCGACACCATTGCTGACAACACCCTGAAGACCATCACCACCGAAAATGTTGAGCGGGAAGCCCAGAAGGACTCCTCCTTACAGGGGTTGGCGGATATCCATGAGGCCATGCGCCAGGGAGACAGTGGGTTCGGCAGCTTTCAGGCGGCAGATGGGCCCCGTTTTGCAGCCTATGCCCCGGTAGGGGGAACGGACGGTTGGAGCGTAGCCGTAACAGCCATGAAAAAGGATTATCTGGCTGATACATATTTTGGCATGTTTATCAATGTGGGGGTTACCCTGCTTTCGATCCTGGCTTCTATCGTAGTGGCCCTAAAGCTTTCCAGCAACATCAGCGTGCCCATGCAGGCCTGCGCCCGGCGCATGAAGCAGCTGGTGGCGGGCGACCTGGATTCCCCTGTGCCCCAGGCCCAGGGACAGGATGAGACCGCGGATCTGACACGGTCTACCGGGGAGCTGGTGGCAGGCCTGCATACCATTATCCAGGATATCAGCTACCTGTTGACAGAAATGGCAGGGAAGAACTTTGATGTGGCGTCCTCCCACCGGGAGGCGTATGTGGGCAGCTTCCAAGGAATCCTGGAAGCCATGCGCACCCTGAAGGTCCAGTTGAGCGCTACCATGCGTCAAATTGATGGGGCTGCAGGGCAGGTGTCCGCTGCCAGCAGCCAGGTTTCCAGCGGCGCCCAGACTTTGAGCCAGGGCACGGTAATGCAGGCAAGCTCTGTGCAGGAGCTCGCCGCCACGATTTCCGACATTTCGTCCAGCGCAAAGCGCACAGCTTCTGCTGCTGAGGAAGCAGGCCATTTTGTGGAGCAGGCAGGGGCGCAGCTGGGCATCAGCGTGAACTATGTGGGCGAGCTTAACAGCGCTATGGAAAAAATATCCAATTCCTCTGCTGAGATTTCCGTCATCATTGCAACCATAGAGGATATCGCTTTCCAGACCAACATTCTGGCCCTGAACGCTGCGGTGGAAGCCGCACGGGCAGGGACCTCTGGCAAGGGCTTTGCCGTAGTGGCCGACGAGGTGCGCCGTTTGGCCTCTAAATCTGACGAGGCTGCCAAGGCCACCAAGGATTTGATCGAGCGTTCTATTTCCGCTGTCAATGAGGGCAACGGGACTATGGCCAAGGTTACCGAAGCTCTGGAGCGCACCAATGCTTTGGCAGGTAATGTAACCGCCCAGATGGACATTGTGGTGGACGCCGTGGAGAACCAGACGGAAGCCATCGCCCAGGTGACCGAGGGCATCGACCAGATTTCCTCTGTGGTGCAGACCAACAGCGCCACCTCGGAGGAAAGCGCCGCCGCCAGCCAACAGCTTTCAGCGGAGGCGTCCAGCCTGAAGCAGCTGGTGGAGCAGTTTACCCTTGCGAAAGAGTAAAGCTGCCCAAAGGACGAACTCATGATTTTAAGCGGCCTAGCCCCCACAGGCGGGCGGCATAGGGAAGGGGCCCTGCCTTTTGCTGGCAGGGTCCCTTTTTGCTGGGGGCACGGGTTAACGCGCTTGCTAAATGGTTCTAAATGATTCCTACTTTGAGGTATAAACATGGTATTCAGGATAAGGACATCCAAAAAGACAATGAACCTATTCGCAGAAATAACAGCAAGTACCAAATACGCACCGTTTGTTCTCTCGAAATTATCCATTTCAATGTCTATTAAGAGTGGGAAGAAACTATGTGAAGCGGATTTTAAAACGGATAGTTTTGGCCTTGACTTAAATCGTCAGATCATCACTGGCGAATGGGACGAGTTATATAAAGGCCTAATTGAAATGTTTGAAGATACCCATCTCAGCGATGATGACTATTTTCAGAAGTACCTTAAGGCGCATCTGGACCGCGGAGCGAAGATGATTCACAGCGAGTTCAAGTATAATGACGACTTCTTGCTCGCATTGCTGTGTGGCACAAGCGGACTATGACGTTCTGCTAAAAATGCGAATATGGCTTGGCAAAAAGTTCTTAAAAAGGAGGGCATTGCCAGTGGAACGAGCGTCATTGCTTTTAGTCTCTCATATGGAAGAAAAGAAGATTTTTGGCAGAAACAGCGGAGGACGGCAGAACCTTTGCGTGCCCCCGTGCTACGCCCAGTAGCTGCGGAAGAGATGCGGCTGCTTACAGAGAGAAAAAGCCGTCCTCTGGGAAGGAGGCCGGCTTTTTGGGTCAGGACCCGGGGAATATCAGCGGTGTTGTTGCTGTGAAGGAAGTTGGCGGAGGCTGGCTTTGGAGTGGTTTTAAGATGAAACCACACCCCAGTTGGCCCCGAAGGAGCGGCGGGCTACCTGCTCCAGAACCCTTTGAAAAAGTGGACGAAACTTTTCTGAACGCTCAGCGAGGCCTTGTTTATGGATTCTTTGTTTTGGGGCGCTACTGGGCGGGGGCGTTTTGACGTTATGGGGAGGGGGCTGATTTGCCCCGTGAAAAAAGGACGTTTCAGAGAGAAACGTCCTTTTTGGTTTGCAGCTTTAGCATAAAGTATCGAGCAAAGCGAGATAACAAAGGAGAGTTATGTGGCGCAAAAACACGAGAAGGAGGTAGAGACTGAGACGTTTACGGGTAGCGGAGTGGTCAGTGTGCTAGGGCGTGTCCCCATAAGCTGAGTATGCGGATTTTTGAGCAGATTCCAGGCAAGAATTCGCAGTGTTGCTTGTGGCTTTTATCTACCTTGCGTACCTCAAGAATTTTTGGTGCAGAGGATGGCAAAAATCTGTCCAAAAGGCGCTTGCGAACGCTTATGGGAGCACGCTCTAGGAAAGTCTTTTGCAGTACCTTTTGGGAGGTGGCTGGCGCTGTGCGTTTTATGCGCGGGGTTGATTGTTCAGACGGGCCTATTCTCCGAAAATGGCCTGCGCCTTTTGCATGTGCTCCGCGATTTTTACCCCAAAGGGGCACCGGGCCTCGCACTGGCCGCACCCGATACAGGCCCCAGCCTTGACGGACAGGGCGCGGTAGTGCTCCCGCACGGTTTCGGGGACCATATGCTGGGCCCCGCACAGGTCGGCAAACTTGTTTACGCTGGCAATGTCAATGCCCACGGCGCAGGGGGCGCAGTGGCCGCAGTACATACACTGGTCGGTGAAGGAATGGGCCGGGCAGCTGCTCAGCAGTTGGGCGTAGTCCCGCTCCTGCTCGCTGGCCTGGCAGTAGGCTGTGGCCTGCAGGAGCTCCTCCTGGCTGGCGGCTCCGGTGAGGACTGTAGCCACGCCGGGGCGGGTGAGGCAGTAGTGGAGGCACTGGGGAACCGTCATGGCTGCGCCGAAGGGGGAGGCCTCCTTGTTCAGCAGGGCCCCGCCGCCGTAGGGCTTCATGACTGTTAGGGCCACCCCCTGGCTCTCGCAGAGGCTGTAAAGCTCCAGCCTTTCCGGGTCGGTGCGGGAGAGCACGTCCGGGGCCTCGTAAGTAGACTTTTCAAAGAGCACATTCAGGTCCTCGTTGGGGGGAACCATGTCGTAGGCCGGGTTGATGCTGAACATGATCACGTCGATCAGGCCGGTTTTCACCGCCTGAATAGCCATGCGGGGGTTGTGAGTGCTCATGCCCAGAAAGCGGATGGTTCCGGCAGCTTTCTGCTCTTTGGCGAATTCCAGCACCGGGCCCTGAAAGACCTGGTCAAAATCCTTCTGTTGGTCCACATAGTGGATCATGCCCACATCCACATAGCTGGTGCGAAGGCGGTCCAGCAGGTCGGCAAAGGAGGCCTTGACCTGGTCCATGTTCCGGGTGCGCTTATACTGGCCGTCGATCCAGGCAGAGCAAATGTGGGCCTGCAGAATGAACTTTTCCCGCCGTCCCTGCATGGCCTGACCAAAAGCGCCGCGCACATGGGGCTCGGGGCTGAAAAGGTCGAAATAGTTCACGCCGGCGTTAATGGCAAGGTCCAGCAGATTGGCGGCAGCCTCCATGCTCAGGTTGACAAAGGCCTCGCAGCCCAGGCCGATCTCCCCTACCTGCAGGCCGGTGCGGCCTAAGGTTCTGTAATTCATAATCTGTGGCTCCTTCCTGTGATGTATTGGACAAAGTATACAACATTTTGGCCTGAATAGCAAGAGGAAAAGGGGAAAGTGCGCAGCGTTTTTCCCGGGCTCGGGATTCTTCTGGAATATGAGGGAGAGAAGGAATCAACGCCTTGCTTTTCGGCGGTGGGCATGGTATACTGTTTGAACAATCACCCAATCTTTTCCGAAAGGAGCCCTCTCCATGACCGCTATTCCCATCTGGTCTCCAGAAGAGTACAGCTATTCCATGTCCGCAGGCTTTGTCCCTTTTCTTGTCCCCTATCTTCATGACAGCCCTGGCCCTTGGCCGGTTATGCTGGTGATTCCCGGGGGCGGCTACTGTTTTGTTTCGCCCACAGAGGGCGAGCCTGTGGCCAAGCGGTTTTATGACGAGGGCTACAACGCCTTTGTGCTCACCTACACAGTCAACCCCTTGGGGAACGCCCCCCTGGGGCTGCAGCCCTTGCAGGACATTGCCCGCCCGACTGCGAATAAGCCGCACCGCCCGGGCAATG
>NZ_JBQISV010000114.1:0-5869 GCF_056800975.1 Acutalibacter sp. | reverse complement strand
AAAACACGTCACGCCGTGACGGTCGTTGGAGCATAAGCGCAAAGCGCGTTGCTTGGCCTCTTGAACGCCAAAAAACCCCGGAATTCCGGGGTTTTTTCGGTGTGGCATCTTTTAAGATGTGTAAACATGGTGGACCATCAGGGACTCGAACCCCGGGCCGACCGGTTATGAGCCGGTTGCTCTAACCAACTGAGCTAATGGTCCGTAAGAGCCCTGCAGTCGTGCAAGGCCTTTATTTATCATACCACATCTTTGCTGGATTGGCAAGTGTTTTTTTCACCCGCCTCATTCCCCGGCCGCAGGCTCCTCCGGCATCTCCGGCCAGAGGCTGGCCAGCCAGCTCTGAATGGCTGCAAGCCCCGGCTCGTCAAAGGGGAACTCCTTTTGCTCCGGACTGCCCGCCCGCTCAAAGCACTTGTCCTCCTGCCAGCGCCAGGCCAGCAGCTGCCCGTTCTCCTTGTCCGGGGCCACCCGGTAGCGCAAAAGCGCGTCTCCCTGGGAACGACTGCCTGTAAAGGTGTTTCCCTCTACAAAAAACGTCAGATTCTGCATGTCAAACATATTCTTCTCCTATCCTCTCAACTTTGTGTTGACTCCGCTGCCTTTTCGTTTTGTGGGACCTGGCAGGCTTTCTGTCCTGAAAAGGACGATAATCTCCCTCCCGCCTTGTGACTCATCCCCGTCTCAGAAGAAAGAAACCCAGGCCCCTCCATTCTCCCGGCAACAGTCAAAAAAGTAGTATTTATTTTCTGAGAGGAAGCCAAAAGCTTCTTCCCCTGTATTTTCCGTCTGCAAGCCATCCGCTGTTTGCCCTGCGACAGCCCGACTTACCCGCGCCAACTGCGACTGGTCTGGCTTCGCCAAGTCAGCCGGCCGCGTCCTTTGGCCCTCCTGCCACTTGGTACAGATATGCCCGTCCTTTGCTTCCTATCCGCTCTATGGCCCCCAGCTCTCTTGCCGCGCTCAAGGCCAGCGAGCCCTTCATGCCGGAAAACCGCCCCAGCCGCCGGAAGTCCTTCGCAGTAAACGCCTGGGGCAGCCCCGGAGGCAGCAGCCGCCAGGCCTCCTCCCGGCAGGGCGCCGCCACCTCGCCCAGCAGGCGCACAGGCATGCGCTCCCACCGGGTGTAGCCCCGCCGGCCCCGGCCGTCCCGCAGGCGGTACTCCTCCACCTCCAACAGGGGCACCAGAAACCCCAGCCCCGGCCTTCTCAGCTGTTCCCGCAGACTGAACAGCTCTGGCAGCAGTTCCCAGACCCCGCCTCGTTTGGGGCTTTTCCGCCGGGGAGAAAGGCTCCCGTCCGCCTCCACGTTAATCAGCCACTTCACCTCTGCCACCGGGTAGACCACGGTTACCGGGTAGTGGTCCAGAAAAAAGTCCAGCTTTTCCCGCAGCCGCCCAAAGCTGCCGGTCTGTATCTCCATAATGCCGGCTTCGTTAACAATGTCCGCCACATAACGGCCCACCCGCACCTCCCGGTGCAGCTCCTCCGGGGCCAGATACTTCTTCAGGGCCGCGTGCAGGGTTTTCTCGCCCAGGGTGCCGATGCCCCCCTTGCCCCGGCCCTCCTCCATTGTCTGGCGGCAGGCCTGCAAAAAGGCCCGCTCATCCATGCCCTACCTCTGTCTGAAACAGCCGGGCAAAGTTGCCGGACAGCACCTGACGGTTCTCCTCCTCGGTCAGACCCAGGGCAAAAAACCGCGCCAGCTCCTTCTCCACCGGCCACATGGGGAAGTCTGTGCCGAACAGCACCCGCTCCGGGCCAAAGGCGGCAAAGCTCTCCCTGGCCTCCTCCTGACTGAGAAAGGCCAGAGAGCTGGAACAGTCGGTGTAAACGCCGGACCCTTTCAGCCATTGCCGGGCCTGTGCCCACTGGGTATAGCCCCCCAGATGGGCCGCGATCACCGTGAGCCCCGGCGCCCGGTCCAGCAGACGGGCCAGCCGCTCCGGCGAGGACAGGTCCCCCCGGCTGTCGCCCATATGAATCAGCACCGGCAGCTTCCTCTCAGCCGCTGCCCGGAAAAAAGGGAGCATGGCCGGGCTGTCAATGGGAAAGCCCTGAAAGTCCGGGTGCAGCTTAACACCCCGCAGCCCCCGGCGCTGCAGGTTGTCCAGCTCTCCGCTCACGTCGGCAATGTCCGGGTGCCAGGCGCCCAGGCCCACAAATTGGGGGTACTGGGCACAGGCCGACTGGATAAACTGCTGGATAGGCCCCACCTGCTCCGCTTTTGTAGCCACCGAGCACACCAGAAACCGGTCAATGCCCGCTCCTCCCCCTGCCTCAGCCAGCACAGAGGGCAGGCCTACATAGCCCATGCGCAGGCCGTAAAAGTCCCCTACCGAGGCTGTGGCCTTCTCCGCGATTTTCGCCGGGTAGATGTGGGCATGGGCGTCTGCGGCAGGGTAGCATACCCCCTTATGCTTCACCGGCATGGGTCAGCCCCTCCTTTTCCTGTTTTTCCCGCTCCCGCTGGGCCCGGGAGTAGCTGCACCCGCAATAGTCCTGGCGGTACAGGCCATAGGCCCGGGAGAGCTCAATAGAGCGTTTATAGCCCTCCTTCTTTTTGAAGTCGGCGGGCAGGTGCTTCACCCCATAGCGCGCTCCCAGCTCCTCCCCAATCTGGTTGAGGGCCTGGGCGTTCTTCAGGGGGCTGATGCTCAGGGTCGTGGTGAAATAGTCCAGCCTCAGGTCCTTCGCGGCCCTGGCGGCCTCCTCTAGTCGCAGCCGGTAGCAGGCCAGACACCGGGCCCCGCCCTCAGGCTCTCCCTCCAGGCCCTGTACCGCCTGGGCAAAGACCTCCGGGTCATAGCCGCAGGACACCAGCCGGGGCTTGCGGGGCAGGGGCATTTCCTCTGTCAGACGCAGCAGCTCCGTCAGACGCTTTTCATATTCTGACTGAGGGGAGATGTTGGGATTATAGTAGAGAATGCTCATATCAAAATGGGGGCAGAGCTGTTCCAGCACCGCGCTGGAACAGGGGGCGCAGCAGACATGAAGCAGCAGGCTGGGAGCGGGGCCGTCCAGCCTGGCCAAAAGGGCGTCCAGCTCCCTGGCGTAATGACGCTTGAGATGAGGCTTGTCCATAGGGTCCTCCCAGGTATTCTGAAGTAAAGCGCAGGCAGCCCCCTGCCAGGAGCATAGCGAAGAAAAATACCTCCGCCTGCCGCGCAGCCTTGCGGGGAGAATCCCCCAAAAGGCCTGTGAGGACATTGTAGCACAACCAGGCCCAAGACGCAAGCCGCAGACCCTGTTCCGGGCTGTTTTTGCCGGATTTTCGGGGAATTTCAGGTTGCGTTTTGTCAAAAAGAGGTATATAATTTTAAAGGATGCCGCTTGAAAAGCGCGCCCAAACCAAACAGTGAAAGGAAGTATGAAAATGAGTGAAAGGCTCCGGCAATGGCTGGACAGCGAGATGAAGGATTATGAAGTGGTGTTTCGACGCTTTAACAACCGGCTGATGAAGCGCGTGCCCCTGTGGATGCTGTTGAGCACAGGAGGCATGGTGGCCCTGGGCTTTGCTGTAGGCTATGAGTGGACCTATGTGCTGCGGGTGCATTTCCTCATTGGCCTGGGCTTTGGGCTGTTTATTCTGCTGTGCTTCTGGCTGCAAACCCGCAGCGTCTCCATGAAAAAGGTCCGCAAGCTCTACGAGCAGGCTCTGGGCGGCCTGAGCAGCAGCGACCAGGAGGCCTTTGCCCAACAGGCCTCCCAGGCGGGCAGTGTGGACTTTTTCAACCACGGCAGCGACAAATACCCGGCCCGGCTCACGGTGGGGCCCGACTTCTGGCTCTACTTCCGAGGCGGCTGTCAGACGTTTCGGGTGGCGGACATAGCCGGGCTAGGGGTCAAGCAAGAGACCACCCGAGTAGGCTATAATGTGGGGAACAGCCATGTGCGCCAGAATCTGGGGGTGGGGCTGTCTCTGGTAGCCCATTTCCGGGAGGGCAGCGCTTCAGCGGCTCAGTCAGACTCAGCCAGCATTTTCTTAGACAACGCCAAGCAGCTGGAGCAGGCCCGGGCGCTGATTGAAAAACACTGCCCCAAAGCCCGGCCCTTGTGGAACCGGGAAACATAAAAACAGGAGGAATCCCCATGAAAACCTATAGAAAATCCCTGCAGTGCCTTTTGCTGGCCCTGACGCTGCTGGTAATGACAGCTTGCTCTGGTGGGGGCGAGGAAAAAGAGGAGGAGGTCCTGCTGCCCATCCAGGTCAACGGGATGGAGGTCAAGGTGGGCGAGACCACAGTGCAGGCTCTGCTGGACCAGGGCATCGACGTCTATTGGGTCAACGACGACTACGAGCAGGTAGTGGTTGACCCCAGTCAGGAGTTGGAGGCCAACGCCTACTACTCCGGGGGCACTATCTCCATTAGCGACGATATCTTCGCCCAGATCTCCTTTGTGACAGAGGAGGAGGCGGTCCCAATGGGGCAGGCGGTTATTGCCCGGCTAGAGTTCCATATGTTCAGTGAAGATGACCCGGCAGTGCTGGAAGGCATACAGTTTGACGGCGTGCCGGTGACTGAGCTCACCCGGGACAAGGCCGGGGAAAAGTACCCGGACTGGACCGGCGATGAGAATATGTGGCTGAAGTACGGGCTAGAGTACCAGTACAGCCTGTTCTTTGACTCATCCTCCCAAAGGCTCACCCAGTTTACTGTTGAACGGGAATACGATGTGGATTGGACCGGCGAGGACTAAGCTGCTCCACCCGGAATAACCCCCGGGACAAAAGTAAAAAGCAGGCTGCTCTCACAGCCTGCTTTTTTTATATGCCGCTTGCCCCAGCCCTGCCTCACTCCACGTCAAACCGGCTGATCAGCTGGTTCAGGGTCCGGGCCTGGGAGGAGAGCTCCTTAGACACCGCAGCGCTCTCCTCGGCAGCAGCGGCGTTTGCCTGCACCACCTGAGAGATATCCTTGATGCCGCTCTCTACCAGACTGATCATCTCCGACTGCTGCAAGCTGGCGGCGGCAATCTCGTCCATCAGCTCCTTGATGGACTGAACACAGCCGTGCATACGCTGCATAGCGTCCGCCGCCATGTCGGTAGATTCTGTCCCGGTCTTCACATCCTGAATGGACTGGGTGACCAGACTGTTGGTGTTCTGGGCAGCCTCTGCCGACCGGGAGGCCAGGCTGCGCACCTCCTGGGCCACAATGGAAAAGCCCTTGCCTGCCGTACCGGCCCGCGCGGCCTCTACCGAGGCGTTCAGCGCCAGTATATTGGTCTGAAAGGCAATATCCTCCATGGTTTTGGTAATGGTGACAATGCGGGAGGAAGACTGATCGATGTTTTTGGTGGCCTCCATCAGCTGGCCCATCTTCACATCCGCTTCTTCCGCATACCCGGTGGCTTTGGACACCAGCTCCCCGGCGCTGCCGCAGCGCACGGTGCTGGTGTGTATCTGGTTGGTGATGCCCGTCACGTTTTCCACCAGCCCGTCAATAGAAGCCGCCTGCTCGGCAGTGCCCTGGCTCAGCACCTGGGCCCCTGCGGAAACATGGTCCGCACTGGTGTCCACCTGCCTTGCCACCTGGGTAATGTCCCGGATCACATAGGTCAGGTTGGTGTGAATGGCCTGCAGGCTCTCCCAAAGCACCCGAAAGTCCCCGATATACAGCCCTTCGTTTTCCTTCACATTCACAGTGAGGCGGCCCTCCGTCATCTCTCCCAGCACCCGGCCCACATCGTCAATGGTCTCACGCAGGCACCCGCAAACCCGCTGGGCAGTGCGGGCAATTCTGCCAATCTCATCCTCTCTGCCAGAAAAGCGGTCCAGCTCCTCCCCGGCAGAAAGATTCAGCTCTCCCAGGCGGCTGATGGCCCCCTCTACTACCATCAGCTCCCGGCTCTCCCGGCGCAGAAT
>NZ_JBQISV010000113.1:0-6172 GCF_056800975.1 Acutalibacter sp. | reverse complement strand
CATGGGCGGCAGTCAGATGCCCACGGGCTTTGCCGAGAGCCTGAACGCCCGGCTGGTAAAAATCGACCGGGCATAACCCAGCGGCCTTGGGGGCAACCTAAGCGTATTACCCTGCGAGGAGTGATGCGCGATGAATTCGGCAGCTGCGGCCCGGCCCTTTGGCCTGCGGGACAAGGTTGGCTATGCCTTTGGTGATTTTGGCAATGACTTTACCTTTATTTTGTCCTCCACCTTTATGATGCTGTTTTACACCAATGTAATGGGCATCAGCTCTACAGCGGTGGGGGCGTTGATGATGGCCTCCCGGTTTCTGGACGCCTTTACGGATGTGACCATGGGACGGCTGATCGACAGGGCCAGGCCCACAGAGGAGGGCCGGTTTCGCCCCTGGCTGAAGCGGATGTGCGGGCCGGTGGCGATTGTGTCCTTTCTTATTTATCAATCTGGGCTGGCGGGTATGCCCTATTGGTTTAAGCTGGTGTGGATGACCGTCACCTATATTCTGTGGGGCTCTGTCTTTTATACCGCTGTCAACATCCCCTATGGGTCTATGGCCTCCGCCATTTCCGGCGACCCCCGCCACCGGGCGGAGCTCTCTGTCTGGCGGACGGTGGGGGCGACTTTGGCCGGGCTGGCCATTGGCTTTGGCACGCCGCTTTTCGCCTATGTCACGGCGGAGAATGGGGCGCAGATTCTCTCTGGCCCCAGGATGACTCTGATTGCGGGGCTGTTCTCCATTGCGGCGGTCGTCTGTTATCTGCTGTGCTTTCATCTGACCCGGGAGCGGGTAGAGACGCACCCCAGCAAGGGGGAGCAGGCCGCTTTTTCCGCTATGGTGAAAAGCGTGGGCTCGGACCGGGCCTTGCTGGGGATTATTCTGGCGGCGATTCTGCTTTTGCTGGCTATGCTGGGTATGGGCGGTATGGCGGGGTATATGTTCCCCATCTACTATCAAAAGCCCGCGGGCCAGTCGGCGGCGACCTTGCTGGGTTCGCTGGTAGTGCTGGGGGTATGCGTCCCCTTTGCGGTGCCCTTGGCAGAGCGTTTCGGCAAAAAGGAGGTCTCTATTGCCGCCTGCCTGTTTGGGGCGGTCTGCTATGGGGTGTGCTGGTGGGCGCGGCCTCAAAGTGTCTGGGCCTATGTGGGCTTTTACACAGCGGCCTATATGGGACTGGGATTTTTCAACACTTTGGTCTGGGCCATGATCACCGACGTGATTGACAATGCCCAGGTGCGGGAGGGTGTGCGCAGGGACGGCACCATCTATGCGGTGTATTCCTTTGCCAGAAAGGTGGGGCAGGCTCTGTCCTCCGGCATGGTGGGCTGGCTGCTGGGGGTTATTGGCTACAGTCAGGCGGTGCAGTATGACCCATGGGCCCACCCGCAGGTCATGGACGGTATGTTTTCTCTGTCCTGTCTGATTCCTGTGGCGGGGCTGACGGCGGTAGCTGTGGTGCTGTGGCTGGTCTATCCGCTGAACAAGGAGAGGGTGCGGGCCAATGCCCGGAAATTGGCGGGAGGCCAACAGGAGAATCACAATTAAAATTTTTATTTTGGGAAGGTGAGCGGAATGCATCCAATCAGTAAGAGAATGATGGAGATAGGCGTGGTGCCGGTCATCAAGCTGGAAGACCCCCAGCGGGACGCGGCCCCGCTGGCAAAGGCCCTGTGTGCCGGCGGTGTGCCGGTGGCGGAGGTGACCTTTCGGGCGGCGGGGGCGGACGAGGCCATCCGCCGGATGAAGGAGGCCTGCCCGGAGATTCTGGCAGGGGCGGGCACGGTGGTCAGCAGGGAGCAGATTGACCGGGCCCTGGCGGCGGGGGCGGAGTTTATTGTCTCGCCCGGCCTTGACCCGGAGCTGGTGCGGTATTGTCAGGAGAAAAACGTGCCGGTCTACCCGGGCTGCACCACGGCCAGCGAGTACCACGCCGCCCTGAAGCTGGGGCTGGAGGTTATCAAGTTCTTCCCGGCGGAGCAGTCGGGAGGACTGGGGAAGATCAAGGCTCTGGCTGCGCCCTTTCCTCAGTTCAAGGTGATGCCCACGGGGGGGATCTCTTTAAAGAACCTGGGAGAATACCTCTCCTGCCCGGTGATCGCGGCCTGCGGCGGCAGTTATATGGTGACGCCCCAACTGATTGACGGCGGGCAGTGGGAGGAGATTACCCGGCTGTGCCGGGAGTCCCGGGAGATTGTGGAGCAGGTCAGAAAATAAAGATAAGGAAGTGACTGTATGAAAAGCTCTTTTCGTTGGTACGGGGCAGGGGACCCTGTCACCTTGGAAAATATCCGGCAGATTCCCGGAATGCGGTCTATTGTCTCGGCAGTGTATGATGTGCCGCCGGGGGAGGTGTGGCCGGAGGAGAGTATTGAGGCCATTGCCAAGGACTGCGCTGCCCATGGGTTGGTGTTCGATGTGGTAGAGTCCATTCCTGTCACGGAGGAGATAAAGCTGGGCCGCCCGGAGCGGGACCGGCACATTGCCAACTACTGTGAGAGCATCCGCCGCTGCGCCAAATATGGCGTGAAATGCGTGACCTACAACTTTATGCCTGTGTTTGACTGGACCCGCACTCAGCTGGACCGCCTTGCTCCGGACGGCTCTACCAGCCTGGTGATGTACTGGGAGCAGCTGAAGGGCCTGGACCCGCTGACCGACGACATCCATCTCCCCGGCTGGGACGCCAGCTACACCCAGGACGAGGTGCGGGAGCTTATCCGCGCCTATGGAGAGCTGGGGGAAGAGGGCCTGTGGAAAAACATAGAATATTTCCTGAAAAAGGTGATTCCCGTGGCAGAGGCCTGCGGCGTCACCATGGCTTTGCACCCGGACGACCCGCCCTATCCTATTTTCGGCCTGCCCCGGGTGGTGACCTGCGAGGCCAATCTGGACCGGTATCTGGCTATTGTGGACAGCCCGGCCAACAGCCTGTGCCTGTGCACCGGGTCGCTGGGCTGCTCCACAAAAAATGATATTCCGGCTATGGTGCGGAAGTATTCGGCCAAAAAGCGCATTGGCTTTATGCATCTGCGCAATGTGAAGATTTTGGAGGACGGCAGCTTTGAGGAGTCCGGCCACTGGAGTCCTGCCGGTTCGCTGGATATGAATGCTATTGTCAAGGCCTTGGTGGAGACTGGCTTTGAGGGCTGGTTCCGGCCTGACCACGGCAGAATGATCTGGGGGGAGACCGGCAAGCCCGGCTACGGCCTGTATGACCGGGCGCTGGGCAGCGCGTATCTCAATGGGCTGATTGAGGCCAACGGCGGCCGGGTAGAAAGATAGGAGGGAGACCATGGTTGAATTTATGAACGACGACTTTCTGCTCTCTACGTCCACCGCGAGAGAGCTGTATCATCAGACAGCGGAGAGCCTGCCTATTATTGATTACCACTGTCATATTGACCCCAAGGATATTGCGGAAGACAAAAAGTTTCGCAGCATCACTGAGGTCTGGCTGGGGGGCGACCACTATAAATGGCGGGTGATGCGCGCTGCCGGCGAGCCGGAGGAGCTGATTACCGGCAACGCCCCGGACCGGGAGAAGTTTTTGGCCTTTGCCCGCACCATGCCCCAGCTTATGGGCAACCCCATCTACCATTGGAGCCATTTGGAGCTGCGCCGGGCCTTTGGCATTACCGAGACGCTGAATCCTGACACAGCCGACGGCATCTATGCCCGGGCCAACCGCATATTGGAGGGCCAGTCTGCCCGGAGCCTGATGGAGAAATTTCAGGTAAAGGCCATCTGTACAACGGACGACCCGGCGGACGGCCTGCGCTGGCACAAGCAGCTGGCGGCGGACCCCACCATGAAGTGCAGGGTACTGCCGGCGTTCCGGCCGGACCGGGCTGTCAACATAGAGAAGCCGGAGTTTGCCGGGTACATTCGGGACCGGCTGGAAAAGGCGGTGGGCCGGGAGCTTCGCAGCGCGGAGGATGTGGCGGCGGCTCTGCTGGAACGTATTGACTATTTTGCCGCCCAGGGCTGTCTTTGCGCGGACCACGGGTTGGACGCCTGTATGTTCGCCCCGCCGGACAGCGCAGCCGCCAATCTGGCTTTCCACACGGCTATGGCAGGAGGCCAGCCCACCGCCGCCCAGGCGGACGCCTACCGGACCCTGCTCACCGCGGCCTGTGCCAAGCGTTATAACCAGCTGGGCTGGGTCATGCAGATTCACTTTGGCTGCCTGCGGAACATCAACAAGCCTCTGCTTCGGGCCAAGGGGCCGGATATGGGCGGGGACGCCATCAACAGCCGTTCTGGGGTGGAGTGTCTAGCCCCGCTGCTGAACCTGTTTGCTGAGAACGGCGGCATTCCCAAGCTGATTCTCTACTCGCTGAACCCCAATGACAACGCGGCGGTGGCCTCCATTATGGGCTGCTTTCAGGGCGGAGGCCCGGGGCGGCTGCAGCTGGGCAGCGCCTGGTGGTTCAACGACAGCCGCCCGGGCATGCGGGCCCAGCTGACAGAGCTGGCCTCAGGAGGGGTGCTGGGGCAGTTTGTGGGGATGCTTACAGACTCCCGGTCCTTCCTCAGCTATCCCCGGCATGAGTATTTCCGCCGGGTGCTTTGCGAGCTGGTCGGCGAGTGGGTAGAGAGCGGCCAGTACCCGGCCGGCCGGCGGCAGTTGGAAAAGCTGGTAGGGGATATTTGCTATTATAACACCAACCGGTATTTCGGTTTTGGGGTTTGACGTGGAAGAAAAACATGGGAGAGAGGATGATTATCATGACGGACTTGCCCTTGCAGGTGGATTTCAGCGGGAAGGTAGTGGTGGTTACTGGCGCGGGGGGCGTGCTCTGCGGCGACATGGCCCGGGCTTTCGCCCAGGCGGGAGCCAAGGTAGCGGCTTTGGATTTGAACGCTCCGGCGGTGGAGCAGCTGGCGGAGGAGTGCCGGTCTCAGGGGTACTGCTGCCAGGGATATCAGGCCAATGTGCTGGACCGGGAGGCGTTGGAGGCAGTACACCAGCAGGTTTTGAAAGACCTGGGGCCCTGTGACATTCTGGTCAACGGGGCGGGGGGCAACAACCCCCGGGCCACAACGGACAACGAGTATCATCATGAGGCTCAGCCGGAGCAGAAGAACTTTTTTGATCTGGACCCGGAAGGGGTGGACTTTGTATTCCGGCTGAATTTTCAGGGGAGCCTGCTGCCTACCCAGGTGTTTGCCAAGGATTTGGCACAGCGGCAGGCAGGATGCATTCTCAATGTGTCCTCCATGAACGCCTATGTCCCCCTGACGAAGATTCCCGCCTATTCTGGGGCCAAAGCGGCGGTGAGCAATTTCACCCAGTGGCTGGCCACCCATTTTGCCAAGAGCGGCATTCGCTGCAACGCCATTGCCCCGGGCTTTTTGGTGTCCAACCAGAACCGCGCCTTGCTGTTTCATGAGGACGGCACCCCCACGGCCCGGTCGGAGAAAATTCTGGCGGGCACCCCCATGGGCCGCTTTGTGGACAGCAGGGAGCTGTTGGGCGCGGTGTTTTTCCTGTGTGACGAGAAAGCCGCCAGCGCGATTACCGGCGTAGTTCTGCCTATTGACTGTGGCTATTCGGCTTACTCCGGCGTATAAATAAACCGTTATATAAAGAGAATTAGCCAGGAAGATGCGTCCAAAGGGGCACATCTTCCTGGCTTTTTTGCGGAAGGGGCTGGCCAGCAGGAGCCTGTTTTAAAACTCTAAAATATGGTCTGCTTGGGTCAGAAACGGCGCCTTTGGGGTTAGGGCTCGTTTGAAAAATCAAAAACACCGTCTTTTTGCCCCAAAGCAGCCGCTTTCTGCGTCGAAAATCCTTGTCAATCGCGAGATTGACTTGCGGTTTTCTCCTTGAAATCACCTCCATTGGGGCAAAAATCCGGCATTTTTTCTATTTTCAAACAAGCCCTAAACATGGCCGTTCCTGCGCTTTTTTCTTGACGGCCCTTGTTGCTGGCCAAAAATCCAGCATTTCTTCGGTTTTCAAGCAGGCTTTAGCTCTTTTTGACTGGGTGGCGGATTACAGTTTTTCTCTTTTCCGGCAGGGTTCTTTCCGGGTTGGAAAGGTAGATTTCATGATGCTGGCGGGACGGGGTGAAGTCGTTCTGCCAGCCGTTCTCCGCCAGGTATTGATCCATGCGGGCAGCGGATTCCGGCTCGCTGTCATAGGGGCCCAGGTGCATAATCTGGACGCAC
>NZ_JBQISV010000112.1:0-6182 GCF_056800975.1 Acutalibacter sp. | reverse complement strand
GTGACCTTGTCCCCTTTCTTCTCCGCGGCGGCGCTGAGGAACTTCTCCCCCTTCATGTCCACCACATCGCAGGCGGCCTTGCCGGTGAGCTCATACACATGCAGAGTCAGGCCCTTGGCATAGTCATACTCCACGTCTGTGCAGTCGGCGCCCACAGGGAGGATGGTGTTCTCCCGGACCATCAGCGGCAGGCTCATGAAGTCGTGGACCTCATGCAGCCACTTGCCGCCCTCCACCACCTGGTCGTTGAGGATGTTGGTCCACCGGCCCTCTGGCAGATAGTAGTCCACGTCTCCCTCTTTGGTGAAGACAGGGGCCACCAGCAGGCTCTCGCCCAGCAGATACTGCCGGTCCAAATCCGCGCAGGGGATGTCCTCGGGGAATTCCAGCATCATGGCCCGCATCATGGGAACGCCGGTCTGGTGGGCCTCCACGGCCTTGGTGTACAGATAGGGCATCAGGGCGCACTTCAGCTTGGTGAACTTGCGCACCACGTCCACCGACTCCTCGTCGAACAGCCAGGGCACCCGGTAGGAGTTGGACCCGTGGAGCCGGGAGTGGGTGGACAGCAGGCCGAACGCTGCCCAACGCTTGTACACATCGGCAGGAGCAGTGCCTTCAAAGCCGCTGATGTCGTGGCTCCAGAAGGCGAAGCCGGACAGGCACAGAGACAGGCCCGCCCGCAGGCTCTCGCTCATGGACAGGTAGTTGGAGGAGCAGTCGCCGCCCCAGTGCACCGGGAACTTCTGCCCGCCGGCAGTGGCGCTGCGGGCAAACAGGCAGGCCTCGTTGTGGCCCTTATACTCCTCCAGCAGCTCAAACACGCACTTATTATAAAGATAAGTATAGTAGTTGTGCATCAGCACCGGGTCGCTGCCGTCGTAGTAGACACAGTCCGTGGGAATGCGCTCGCCGAAGTCGGTCTTGAAGCAGTCCACACCCATGTCCAGCAGCTCCCGCAGCTTGTCCTGATACCACTTCCAGGCAGCCGGGTTGGTAAAGTCCACCAGGCCCATGCCGGCCTGCCACATGTCCCACTGCCACACATCCCCGTTGGGACGCTTGAGCAGATATCCATGCTCCATGCCCTCCTTGAACAGGGGGGACTTTTGGCCGATATAGGAGTTGATCCACACGCAGATCTTCAACCCCTTCTCCTTCAGCCGCTTGATCAGCCCCGGGGCGTCTTTGAACATTTTGGGGTCAAACTTGAAGTTGCACCACTCGTTCTCGGTCATCCAGTAGCAGTCGAAGTGGAACACATGCAGGGGGATATCCCGGTCCTTCATGCCGCCCACAAACTCGTTGACTGTCTCCTCATCATAGTTGGTGGTAAAGGAGGTGGACAGCCACAGGCCAAAGGTCCAGGCCGGAGGCAAAGCGGGCTTACCGGTGAGGCTGGTGTAGTTCTGCAGCACGGTTTTGGCATCCCCGCCGCCGATAACCATAAAGTCCAGCTCCTCGCCAGGCACAGAGAACTGAGCCCGGGTGACCACCTCGGAGCACAGCTCATAGCTCACCTCGCCGGTAGAGTTGACAAACACGCCGTAGCCCTTGTTGGTCAGGTAGAAGGGTATGTTCTTATAGGAGATCTCCGAGCAGGTGCCCCCGTCCTCCTGCCAGATATCCACCACCTGGCCGTTTTTCACAAAGGGGGTGAACCGCTCGCCCAGGCCGTAGATTTTCTCTCCAATGCCCAGGTCCAGCTGCGCCCGCATAAAGGGACCCTCCGGGGTGGTGATGTAGCTGAGCATACTGTGGCCAAACTTGTCGCCCACCTTGGTCAGGGGCTTGCCGTCATAATAATAGGTAAAGCTGGCAGGACTCTTGGTGATTCTCAGCTCTGTCTTCCCGCTCTTTACGGTGACGGTACCCTCGTCCTCGATAACGTCCAGAGGGCAGTCCTGAATGTCCAGCTCAAACTGAGGGACCTTTTTGGCGCTGCCCATAAAGTGCCAGGCCTGGGTGCGGATAATGTCCGGCCGGGGAGAGCTGATGTACATCTCCAGCACAGGACCGCCCATGCCCCGCACATCCTGAGCATAGGGCACGCTGTAGATGTAGAGCTTATTGCCCTCCACCCGGGTCTCCCGAATCTGTACGCAGTCGGCCACGGTGACGCCGGGCCTGTTGACCCAATAGCCTCTGGTAAACTTCATGTTGGTGCTCCTTTCTGTTGAGAAGGTTTATAGGAAATGACGAAATCTAACCTTTATTATAGCACACATCCCAGCAGAATGGAACACTCCGGCTGATACTATTCTTTTGTTTTTCTGATTCAATCCTATGATTTTCCCCGACCATCCGTCCCCGCAGACGCAAAAAATGCTGAATTCAGGCGGCGTCTGGCAGAAAGTCTGCTGTTGCTTTTTTAGCGGCATGTAGAAGGTGTTCCCTTTGCATTCTACATCGCAAACAAAAGCCCGCCTTACTCCCTCTGCTCTGCAAACCTTCCGCAGCCCCCACGACTATGCGCCGCCTAAGTTCAAGGCTGCCTCAACCGAGTCCACAAAGTGAAACCGCAGGCTCCGCCTTGAAAATCAGCCAGGGGCTGAGACTTAGCTTCAGCCAAGTCTCAGCCCCTGGGCCACAAATCATGTCAGCCTTTGGCCTGTGATCACCGTTCGCTCTCGCCTGGGCCCTTGGCTTCCTCAAACCCAAAGTCCTCAGGCAGCAACAGCTCTAAGTCCCGTTCTCCCTCTGCCGCCCGCATGTTCCGGCGGGCGCAGGCCAGCTCCGCCGCCTCTACCTTGTTCCGGGCCATGCGCCCGTTGCCGTTTACCCTGGCGTCGCCGGTGAGCTGCATGGCCTCATAATACCCCAACAGAGGCGCGTCGCAGGCCGGGTCAAGCCGGTAGCCCTTGCCAGCCACAATGCTCCTGGTAATGTCCAGCAGCTCCTCCGCCGTGTAGTCCGGAAACTCAATCAGGTTGGGGAACCGGGACCGCAGCCCCGAGTTGGCTGTCAAAAACTCCTCCATCTCCCGGCTGTACCCTGCCAGAATCACCACCAGCCGGTCCCGGTGGTCCTCCATGCCCTTCACCAGCGCGTCAATGGCTTCCAGCCCAAAGCTGTCGTCCCGGCCCCGGTACAACGAATAGGCCTCGTCAATGAACAGCACGCCCCCCAATGCCGACTGAATGGCCTTCTGGGTCAAGGGCGCGGTGTGGCCCACATACTGGCCCACCAGGTCGGCCCGGGTCACCTCCACCAGCTGCCCGCCGGTCAGGGCGCCAATGGCTTTCAGATACCGGGCTGTCAGCCGGGCCACTGTGGTCTTGCCTGTGCCCGGGTTGCCGGTGAAAAGCATATGCATAGAGGGGCTCTCCGCCTTGAGCCCCCGCTCCCGCCGGAGCTGCTGCATCTTGAAATTGTCCTCTAACGACAAAATGTAGTCCTTAACGCTGTCAAGCCCCACAATATGAGACATCTCTTCCTTTACCTGTTCCAGCTCCGCCTGTCCGGCCATACTCTCGGGTGACTGGGGCAGAATCTCTCCCGAGACATTCTCGGCCCGGTATTTTATGATGAATTTCCCCTCCGGCGCTAATAGCTCCGCTGTCAGCGGGGGACGCAGGGACCTGCGCAGCTTCTCCTCGCTCATGGCCCGGTAAAGAGCCTGGGCCTCTTGCTGAATAGCCGCTGCGCCCTGCTCCCGGTCGTAGGCCTCCGCCAGGGCTTTTGCCGCCTCAGAGCTCACGGTCAGCCGGAAGCCCAGCTGCTTCTCCGCCCGCAGGCACAGCTCCTTTCCCGCGGCCCCGGCAATGCGCGCCAGGCTGTCGGGGGTAAATTCCCCGGTAGAGAGCCGGTCCTCCAGCCCTCCCACGAAAACGCTGCCCAAGGCCCCCATCAGCCGGGCCTCGCTGTCCCCCAGCAAAAACAGATACCGGCCTCCCGCCGGCAGCCTGGACACCGCCCCCGGCGCCAGAGCCGTGCCCACTTCTATCAGCAGGCCCTTCTGCTCGGCATACCGCCCCGGCAGAGGCACGCTGCCTGTAGAAAACAAAGCCGTCACCATAGGCAGCACAGAGGGGTGGCAGTCCTCATACCGGGAGAACACCAGCGCCGAGGCCCCGGACTTCAACGCCGCATACAGGTCCTGCACAAACAGCTTTTCCGAGCCCGGGGCATGGTACGCCGCCAGGTCCAGTTCCATCACCTTTGGGGTCTTCAGCACCCCCTGCCGCCCCAGAGAGGCGGTGATGGCCTTTACCGCGCTGCGCCGGCCTGTGCCCGGCCGGCCCAGCAGAGCGGCCCGGCTCAGGGGCGCGTCGTCCGAGGAGCCCGCCACAAAGGGCCGCTTGAAGGTCAGAATCAGCCGGTTGACAAAGTCCTCCTGCCCCAGCACCTGGGCAAGCGTCTCCTGCCGGGCCACCTCAAAGGCCTGGTCCAGGTCCTGAGCGCTGCCCCCATTATTGGCAGGGCGGGCCTCGATGCCGTCGTTTTTCAGGTGAAGCTCCAGGTCCTCCATATCCGCCCGGGCCTCCTGGGTCATGCGCTCAATGCTTTTCTGCAAAGACTCCGCCATGTCCAGCTGGGCGGACTGCACAGACTCCAATGCCTTTTCCGCCTCTCTGGCCGCCGGGCTGAGAGGCCCCTCCGGGCTCCCTCCGCTGTCCCGGGGAGCGCTGTTTGCCCGGGGGCTTCTCATATTCAGCCTGCCGTCCCGAAACATGGAATTCAGGATGGAATCAATATCATTTTTCATAGGTGCTCTCCTTTTGCCAGACTCAGCGGTCACTATATCAAAAGACGGTCTCTCGACCCTGTCCGTTGACTATGGGAATGCTTGCGCAGCTTCTTTACTCGTATGTAATCTTCCCGTCCCTCAAATGTTAGGGGCACAGCAGACAAAAAAGCCTGTGGGCGCACAACGCAAAGGCGCGGTCAGGCCTCTCCCTCCAGGGCATCCAGAATGCGCCGCAGCTCTGCCGCCCCAATCTGTCCCGGCGCCGAGGGCCGCAGCCCTGCCGCAAAGCTCAGGCAGGAGCCGGTCAGCCCGCCGCTTACCCGGCTCAGCCGCCCCAGGGGGCCCATGCTCATAGTGACCACCGGCCCCAGCTGTTCCGCCGCCTGCCAGGTGACATGCAGCAGAGCCAGCACCTCCTGAGGGCAGCGGGGCATAACCGCCAGCTTGGGCAGGTCCGCTCCCAGGGCCTTCATCCGGGTCAGCAGGGCCAGCATGTCCTCCTGGCTGGGGGTGGCGGCAAAGTCGTGATGAGAGGCCACTGCCCCCATGCCCCAGGCGTGGGCTGCTTCTATCAGCCGCCGGGCCCGTTCCTCTCCCCAGACCAGCTCTACATCCACCATCGCCGGGGCCCCAGAGCCCACCAGCCTCAGCACAGCCTCCTCATAGGCCTCCGGGCTTCCTTCCCACTCCCCGCCCTGGCCTTTGGTGCGCAGAGTGGCCAGCACGGGACGGCCTGCCTGTTCCCTCAGCAGAGCAAGAGCCGGGGACCAGTCCCCGAGAAAATGATCGGCCCGCCACTCATAAAGGTCGGCAGGAAGGGCGGCAGCGGCTTTCAGCTCCTCCCCCAGCTCGGGGAGAGAGCCAGCGGTCAGGGGAACACAAATCCTCGTTCTGCCGCCGCCAAAGGCGATGTTGGCAATGGTGATGGGAGACACAGACAGACCTCCGTTCTATATTTGCAGTATCGTTTTTGCTGTATTGTTTCCATACGGCCTTCTGGCCGCAAAAGGGCGGGCCAGGGATTACAGCTGGTTGAAATATGCCCTTAGCTCCGCTTTACAGCTCTCCTCCAGCTGCTTGATCTCAACTCCACGAATAGCAGCCTCCAAATAGTAGAGAATGACAACGCAAGTGCCCGGGTATTTCTCTTTGAGCCGAAAAACCGCTTGTTTGCTTCCTATTTCAGCCAGCGCCTCAGCAGAATGGATGCCAACCGAGCGAAGCTTCTTCTCCATCGTCTTACCCAACCCCAACGAAGTAAGCTCCTCCATACTTTGCCTCCTCTGCTGTCATAAAATGATGTGGGCACTGCGGGGGCCGTACCCTTCTTATCGCTATTATTTTTAGTATACCCGCCCTGCCGGAAAAAGTCAATTCTTAGAACCAGCACTGCCAGAATTTGTGTCAGAATTTTTGAGCATCATTTTGACAAGGCGCAAAACCGCAGCCACGCAGACCATTCCTGTCTCTGCAATTCCGCAAGGTTCAGCAG
>NZ_JBQISV010000111.1:0-6203 GCF_056800975.1 Acutalibacter sp. | reverse complement strand
CCGCCACTCTCTCGCCCTGCGGACGTACCGGCACCTGCTGAGGTCCTTCACGATACTCTCCCACCGGCTCCCCATGACTGACAGGCCGTTGGGGCGCAGCTTCCGCCACTCTCTCGCCCTGCGGACGTACCGGCACCTGCTGAGGTCCTTCACGATACTCTCCCACCGGCTCCCCATGGCTGACAGGCCGCTGGGGCGCAGCCTCTGCCGCACTCTCAGCCTGCGGACGCGCCGGGGCCCGCTGGGGCTCCTCGCTGTACTCCTTGGGCATAGAAGCCAGAATTCTGTCCACCGCCTCGTCGCTCACCGGCGGCTCGTCCTCCCGGACCTTCTGAATCTCCACCGTGCTGTTAAGCACATTCAGCTTCAGCTCCATGGTCTCCGAGTTCTTCAGCATAGCCTTCTGCAGGTCCGACATGCCCTCCAGGCTGGCCCCCTCAGGAGTCAGACCATGCTGCTGGGCATAGGGGTCGGCGGCAAAGGAGGTCACCGGCATGGGAGCCGCCACCCCGAACTCATCCGCCACCTGCTGCTCGTCCAAACCCGCGCTCTGCACCGCCTCAGCCACCCGGCGGCGGCGTTCCTTCTGCAAACGCTGAAAATTCTCCTCCACCTCATCGTCAATGGCCTGAGAATCGTCAAACAGAGCCTTATAGCCCTCCTCCCCCAGAGGAGGCGCGTCCCCGTCCAGCCGGTACTCGTCAATGGGCTTGAGCTGAATCCCATAGTACATGTCGTCCTCGTTCTCGTCAAAGTCCGGCACCTTCTTCCGCCAGCTGAACAGCCCCTTGCGCTTCTTCTTTTTCTTTTTGGGCTGCTCCTCCGGCTGGGGAGGCTCTGGGGGCTCCTCCGGGGGCGCCTGAGGCGCCGGCTGAGGAGGCTCCTGGACCTCAGGCTCCTTCTCTGACAAGGGGGGGCTCTCCTGCTGCCGGGGCGCGCGAGGATAGAACCCGGCCTCCTCTGTCAGCTCGTCGGGCTCCACCTCCACATATTCCACTCCCTGGGGCAGAGGGGGCCGGGCCCCATTGGCGGTTCCGGCCTTCTCCCGCTCCCGGGCCTGACGCTGCTCCTCCAAAATATCCTCCAGGGTGAATTCGTCCTGCTTCATATATTCTGGTCTCCTCTCCAACGGATTCCAACAATTCCTCAGGCCAGCCCCATGCGCTGGCGCACCGCCTCATAACACAGAATCCCTGCCGCCACCGAGGCGTTCAGGGAGTTCACCCGCCCCCGCAGGGGCAGCGAAGCGATCAAGTCCGCCCGCTCCCGCACCAGGCGGCTGACCCCCCGGCCCTCTGAGCCAATAACAATGGCCGTGGGCCCGGCAAGGTCCACCCGGCACCAGGGCTGGCCGTCCATGTCAGCGGCCACAATCCACAGCCCCCGGGCCTTCAGGTCCTCCATCAGGGCCGCCAGATTCTGCACCCGGGCCACCGGCACATACTCCGCCGCCCCGGCCGAGGCCTTGCTCACCGCATAGGTCAGCCCCACGCTGCGGCGTTTGGGAATCACCACCCCATGGGCCCCCGAGCACTCCGCCGCCCGCAGCACCGCCCCCAGGTTGTGGGGGTCCTCCAGGCCGTCGCACAAAATCAACAGGGGGGGCTCCCCCCGTTCCGCAGCCAAAGCCAGCATGTCCTCCACTGTGGCATACTCCTTGGCGGCCGCTACCGCCACCACCCCCTGGTGGTTGGCCCCGTTGCACATGTGGCTCAGCTTGCGGGGGTCGGCCTCCTTCACCGGAATGCCCAGCTCCCTGGCCTTAGCCGCCAGCACAGGCACCTGGCCGGTGCGCTGGCCCTTGGCAATATACAGGCAGTCCATGGGCCGGCCGGCGCGCAGAGCCTCGGCCACAGGGTTGCGGCCTGGTATAATATCCGCTCCGTAGATGGGTTCGTTCTTTTCCAAGTTCATTTCCCCTTTTCGGGTATTTCAAGGCATACTTTTGGATATTATAACACAAGTATCGAAAAACCGCAAGAGATATGGAGAATACTGACCCTCCCAGGGAAAAATTGACATGGCAAAAGCCGGGCGGACCTGCCGCCCGGCTTTCAGAAGAAGATCATGCCCCCAAAGCACCCCTGTCAGACACAGGCTCTTTTTTCAACCGCCTCATTGCATTCCTTCCCATCCTGTTCTATACTGTACAAGACGCGTGGCCAGAAGGCTTGAGCCGCGCGAACATACCCAGGAGGTGGCCCCATGGCAAACGAGGCAAGAAAGGATTTCAACGCCATGCTTCACGATGCAAAGGATATGCCCAGGCTTCAAATTGTCACCGACCCCAAAACCATTGAAAAATACGGCGGCAGCCGCATGTACTTCGCCCCGCCCCTGGACTATGACCGGGCCATGCGCCGCATTCCCTTTGGCCGGCTGACCACTGTGGGGGATATCCGCGCCCACTTTGCCCGGGCCAGCGGCGCAGACTTCACCGAGCCCATCACCGCGGGCATTTTCGTCTCCATCGCGGCCTGGGCCAGCAGCCAGCGCCAGGAGGACGAGACCCCCTGGTGGCGCACCCTCAAGGCCGGCGGCGAGCTCAACCCCAAATACCCCGGAGGCGTCGAGGCCCAAAGGGCCCGCCTGGAGGCCGAGGGACACACCATCGTCCAGCGGGGGCGCAAAAACCTGCGTTATTTTGTGGCAGACTATACGGCCTCCCTGTTCCCCCTGGACTGAGACCCCCACAAAAAAGGCATGGAGCAGCAGGCTCCATGCCTTTTCATTCTAAAGAGACTGGCTCACACCCAGTGCAGCTTGCTCATATCCGCCATATCCTCAAAGGTAATGGCGCGGTTCAGCACATCGCAGGCCTTCACCAGGCCCTCGTTGGTGCTCATCATGGCGTCCTCATGCTCAATGGACAGCACATAGTCATAGCCCGCCAGACGCAGCTGGCTGACAAAGTTCTTCCAGAACATCTCGTCATGGCCATAGCCAATGCTGCGGAAAATCCAGGAACGCTTGCTCATCTCCGCATAAGAGAGGGTGTCCAGGGTGCCGTTGACAGCCGTGTTCCAGGGGTCAATGCTGGCGTCCTTGGCATGAACGTGGAAGATGGCGTCCCCGCCCAGCTCCCGAATCACAGCCAGGGGGTCCATGCCCTGCCAGAACAGGTGGCTGGGGTCCAGGTTCGCGCCAATCTCAGGGCCCACGGCCTCGCGCAGGCGCAGCAGGGTGCGGCTGTTGTGCACGCAGAAGCCCTGGTGCATCTCAAAGGCGATCTTGTTCACCCCATGCTCCTTGGCAAAGGCCACAAAGCTCTTCCAATAGGGAATGAGCACCTCGTTCCACTGCCACTCCAGCACCTCGGTGAACTCAGTGGGCCAGGCGCAGACAATCCAGTTGGGATTTTTGCTCTCAGGGCAGTCGCCGGGGCAGCCGGAGAAGGTGTTGATCTGGTGGATGCCCAGTTTCTCGGCCATCAGCACCGCATTATGCAGGTCGTCGTCAAAGGCCTTGGCAATCTCCTTGTTGGGGTGAATGGGGTTGGCATGGCAGGAGAGGGCGCTGATCTCCAGCCCAGACTCCTTCACCGTGTTCACAAACTCGTTGAACTTCTCCTCGTCATGCAGCAGCACGCCGGGGTCGCAGTGGTCCTTGCCCGGGTAGCCGCCGCAGCCGATCTCCACCATCTGGGCGCCCAGAGATTTGAAGTAGGCCAGGGCCTCCTTAAGGGGGGTCCCGCCGACCACATTGGACAAAATACCTAGCTTCATGGGAATGCACTCCTTCTATGTTTCTTGGGACGGGGGAAATGGGGCCCGTCCGTGAGGTTCTAGTGATATTATACAGAATATTTTTCCGAATTGCAATGGGCTTTTCAAATTTATTTGTGACCTGCCGCCCCGCCAGGGCATAAGATATACCGGCCCCGTTTCAGGTTCTGCCTGAAAAATCGAAACCGCCGCCTTTTGTCCACACAAAAGACCCATTTCCAAAAAATCCTCCCATATTCTCCCCCAAACGCGCCTTTTCCGAACAAAAGCACAGCATTTTCTCTGCTTTCAAGCAAGCCCCGCCCCCTCATCTTCTTTGCTCCAAAAGCATCCCGCAATCGCCTCTGCCCCCGCAGCTCAGAACCCCCTCCGCCTGCCCCGCCGCAAAGGAGAACCCGCAAGCCCGCCTACTCCCGGCACAAGAACAAAAGCTCTTTTTCTGAACTTACGCAGGCCGGCCTCTGGCTGACCCCCTGTCCCGCCAGGCCGACGCGCTGGGCTTTCTTATGAGCGCCCCAACAAAAAGCTTATAAGCGCAGCTTTGGTGAGCGTTCAAAAAATCTCCTTCCCCCTTTTCAACGGCAGTAGGGTTCTTAGGGACAAAGCTCCTAAGCCGCCCTCATAAACTCTTTCTTCGGACACTCCCCCACGCTCTCCCAGCCATTGACATTCCCCTTACATTCTGCTATAATACCGCTAATTTGCCCTTTAGGAGTGATCATCTATGCCCGAAGCCCTCTCTTTCCGCCCAACCCGCATGGCCTGCTACCGGGGCTCCCTTGTCCAGGGCGTAGTCAACAACCTCAGCCCCCTGTTTTTTGTCATCTTCCAGCGGGAGTTCGGCATCTCCTATGCCATGATCTCCTCCCTCATCCTCTTCAACTTTGTCACCCAAATCTGTGTCGACGTGCTGTGCGTCCGCTTTGTCGACCGCATCGGCTACCGCACAGCCACTGTGTCTGCCCATGTCTTCTGCACCCTGGGCCTGGTGCTGCTGGGAGTTCTGCCCCGGCTTCTCCCCTCCGGCCTAGTGTTCCCGGGGCTGGCCCTGGCCACCATGGTTGCGGCCATTGGGGGCGGTATTATCGAGGTGGTCATCAGTCCTATTATCGACTCCCTCCCCAGCGAGGCCAAAGACGCCAAAATGAGCCTTCTCCACTCCTTTTACTGCTGGGGCCAGGTGGCCGTGGTCCTGCTGACAACCGTGGCCGTGCGCGTAATCGGAGAGGGCCTCTGGTGGACGCTCCCCCTGGTATGGGCGCTGCTGCCCTTTTACAACTGCTTTGCCTTTGCCCGTGCGCCTCTGCGCCCCACCGTCTCCCCAGAGGAAAAGGTCCCCATTCGCAGCCTGTTCCGGTCCAGACTGTTCGTGCTGGCCATGCTGCTGATGCTCTGCGCCGGCGCCTCTGAGCTGGCCATGAGCCAGTGGAGCTCCCTGTTTGCCGAGCAGGCTCTGGGGGTGCAAAAGCTCTGGGGCGACCTGCTGGGCCCCTGCCTGTTCGCGGTGTTCATGGGCATTGGCCGCACCATATATGGCGTGTTCGGCGCCAGAATGGACCTGTACCGCTGGCTTCTGGGCACGGCGCTGCTGTGCGTGCTGTGCTACATGGGGGCGGCGCTGCTGGCAGTCCCCATGCTGTCCCTGCTGTGCTGCGCCCTGTGCGGGTTCTCCATCAGCCTCATGTGGCCGGGGGTGCTTAGCTCCACAGCGGCGGCTTATCCAAAAGGAGGCGCAGCCATGTTCGGCCTGCTGGCCGTGTGCGGCGACATAGGCTGCTCCTCAGGCCCGGCTCTGGCCGGCATGGTCAGTGAGCTGGCGGGCCTGCGGGCCGGTATGCTCAGCGCGGCGGTGTTCCCCCTGGTGATGGTGGCCTGCCTGCTGTTCCGGGCCAGAAACGCCCGCGTCCAGGCGCAAAAATAGCCCGCCTCATAAATGTTTTTGCACCAAAGAGGAGTAGAGGATACGAAAAAACAGGTCCTGACACCCCTCATTTCACCCGAATCTCCCCTGTTTTCATAGTGGTTGGTTTATAAGGCAGACGTGCCCCCTCTCCATTTTCCCCTTGTATTTTTTGCCATCCTGTGGTATCCTTGGTATAAACATTTAACTCCGTCAAAGCGCAGCCCGTCTTTCTGACCGGCGGCCGCGCCACCACCCTAAAAACGGGTAAACATGGCCCCTCGGCCCCGTTAGTCCCGCCATTCGCGGGCTCCATCCGGCATAGAGAGCAGTATGCCGCTGTTCTCCACCAAAAGGAGGCACAGGAAAGTGAACAACGAGGAAAAAATTCTGTCCATCTTAGAGGGCATGGGCAAACGGTTCGACGCTGTCGACCAGCAGCTGTCCACAATCAATCAGCGGCTGGACACTGTCGACCAACGCCTGGATGCCGTCGACCAACACCTGGAACAGGTCGACCAGCGCCTGGACGCTGTCGACCAACACCTGGAACAGGTCGACCAGCGCCTGGACGCTGT
>NZ_JBQISV010000110.1:0-6290 GCF_056800975.1 Acutalibacter sp. | reverse complement strand
AATATCCAAGCTGGAGTGAGTGGGCAGCAGGTAGACGTCCGGCACATCCCCCGCCATAAGGGCCACTCGGCGCTGCTGAACCTCATTGTCCCGCTCGTCTTCATTGATGGACAGGGCCTCCACCTCAATCTCCAGACCGGGGTTCTCCAGCATCATGTACTTGGCCGCCTGATTGATAATGCTGTATACTGGGCAGCTCTTATTAAAACGGGTCAGCTCCTCATCGTAATTCCAATAAAAGCGTTCGGTCAGAATTTTCAGCTTACCGGTCATTTCACCGGCCTCTGCCCGGGGCTGGGCAGGAGTGGGGCTAACAGCAGGACCGGCGTCAGCCTGAGAATCCCTTGTGGCACAGGCGGTCAGACTGGCCAATAGAATAACTGCGGAGAGAATCAATGCCAATAGCTTTTTCATAAGTACGCCTCCTGTTTTCATTTTCCACTTACATTGTATCATATTACCTTGACAATGTCCAGCAGGCCAGCAGCCCAGCCCGCCAGATGATCACGGGCATTGCAGACGGCCTCCCAATGGATGATTCTATTAAAACACTTTCATTATAAAGCATCAATCTCTAAAATGTCTCTAAAAAGCCTGACCTCAAGAAAAAATTTTTCCCTTCTGCCTTCAACAGGAAAAATTTCCACAAAACCCTTTCTTTTGCGCATCATATGCTATATAATACCAGTTAGAGAGCCTTCGCTTTTTTAAGAGAAAGGAAGCTGACAATGGAAAATATATTGGACTGTGTAAAGAGGATTCACTTTGTAGGTATTGGCGGCTCCGGCATGTGCCCCATGGCGGAGCTTCTGTTGCGCAAGGGCTACAGCATTTCCGGCTCCGACCAGAATGAGTCGGACACCCTGGACCGGGTAAAAACATGGGGTATCCCGGTGTATATGGGCCAGCGGCCGGAAAATATTGACGGCGCGGAGGCCCTTGTATATACTGCTGCCTGCAGGCCTGACAATCCTGAGCTGGTAGCGGCACGGGAAAAGGGAATTCCCACCCTTGAGCGGGCAGTGATGCTGGGCATGCTTACCGAAAAATATAAGGAGCTGATAGCGGTCTCCGGCACCCATGGCAAAACCACCACCACGGCCATGCTCACGCAGATTTTGGTAGAGGCCGGTCGGGACCCCAGCGCTATTATTGGCGGCAAGCTCCCTTTGATTGGCAGCAACTGCCTCAGCGGCAACAGCGGCGGCATTGTCTGCGAGGCCTGCGAATATGTAGACAGCTTCTTACAGCTTCATCCCGCTGTCTCCGTGATTCTGAATATTGAGGCGGACCATCTGGACTATTTTAAAACGCTGGACAATATTGTTAAATCCTTCCGCCAGTTTGCGGACCAGACCAGCCGCCTGCTGGTGGTCAACGGCAGCGATCAGGAGGCTCTGAAAGCAATCGCAGACCAGAAGGGCAAGGAAATTGTCACCTTTGGCCCCAACGAGACCTGCGACTACTACCCCGCCCAGCTCAGCGAAGAGCCCACTGCCTGCGAGGACTTCACCTTGATGTACCGGGGCAAGGCCCTGGGCCGGGTCGAACTGGCTGTGCCCGGCTGGCATAATCTGTTAAACGCCCTGGCCGCCGCCGCTGCCGCCCACTCTCTGGGGGTGGAGCCGGAGGCCGTCTGTCAGGCCCTGGGCCATTTTACCGGGGTGCACCGACGCTTTGAGGTACTGGGCAAGTTTAACGGGGTCACAGTAGCGGACGATTTTGCCCACCACCCCACAGAGCTCAGTGCGGTGCTCTCCTCCGCCATGCGCATGGGCTACCGGCAGGTCTGGGCAGTGTTTCAGCCCCATACCTATTCCCGCACATACAACCTTTTGGAGGACTTCGCCAAAGCTCTTGCCATCCCGGACCATCTGATCATGACAGAGATCCTGGCAGTTCGGGAGGAGAATGTGTACGGCATTCATACCAGCGACCTGGCGGCTAAGGTGCCGGGCAGCTGTTGGTTCTCAAGCTTTGAGGAGATTGCCGGGTATGTAATGGAAAAGGCTGAACCCGGTGATTTGATTCTCACCCTGGGCGGCGGCGACATCTATAAATGTGCCAATCGCATCGTAAAAAGATATCAGGAGAAGACATAAAAATAACGCCGGGGCCTCTGCTCCGGCGTTATTTTATGTATCTCTATTCCTCTGCTCCCGCACTGACCAGCACAGTCACTGTAGACCCATAGTCCAGGGTATCGCCCACCTCGTGGTCCTTATAACCTATCACAAAACCCTGCTCCACGTCGCTGCTGCGCTGCTCCTCCTTCAGGGGCACAAAGCCGTTTTCCGTCAGTACCGCCTGAAAATCGGCAAAACTGCTGCCTGTATAGTCCGGCAGAGTGCGGGTAGCGCTGCCATTGCTGACAGTAACGCTAACCGTCCCCCCAGGCTGAACCGTCTCCCCTGGCTCCGGCACCTGGCTGATAATAATTCCCTCAGCCGCGCTGGCGTCAAAAACACGGCTAGATATCTTCAGCTTAAAATCCAGCTCGCCGCTCTGGGTTCGCTTTTCCCAATGCTGATAGTTCTGGTTTCTCATATCCGGTACTTCTACCGGCTCCTCCTCGTTGCTCTCCTCAAATATCTGACCCAGATCGCTAAAGGACATCCCCTGACTCCCTAACCAACGGGAGGCAAATATTCCCAGCACGACCAGGGCGATCGCACAGGAGGCGATCAGCCACACAAAGGGGGGCGGTGTATACCGGCGGCGGGGCAAGTCCCGGGACACCGGCGGCAGCCGGCGGATAGCGTCGGTCTCCTCCACCTCATCCGCCAGGGCCGGTGCTGCGGTGAGCTCTGTGCGGAAGGTCTCAAAACTTCCTGTGCGAAGGGCCTGCTTAATCTGCAAAGAATTGGCAATAGCCGTGACGGCAAAGGGAGGCACCGCCTTCAAAATGTCCTTCGAGATCATCAGCCTCTGGTCCTGTAAACGCTGAGATGCCTCGGCAGGTAGCTCCCCTGTCAAGGCAAACAGCATACAGGCCCCCAAGGCGTATACATCGCTCACCTCACCGCATACCGCTTTTGCGCTGTACTGCTCTACCGCCGCGCAGCCGGGGTAGAGGTCCAGGTCTAACAGCCCCCCCGCACGGTGAATCGCATTGATATGAAATCCCGTTATCAGCAGGTTGCCGTCAGGCGTTACCCGAAGCGATTCCGGCGAAATGGCCAGATGGCACACCCCCAGGGAGTTGATAAGGCTCAACGCTGTGATTGCCGGGGTAAACAAGCGACTGGTCTCGTTCCAGCTCAAATGTCCCCCGTTCTCCTCCACATAGCGCCGCAGAGGAACACCATTTACCGCTTTATATACTGTATAGATGGTACTGTTCTCCTCAAAAATATCAAGAACAGACTCCACCACCGTTACCTCACGCAGACGGCTGACGCTCTTTGAGAGCTCCAAAAAGTTCTCCATATACTGCTGAAAGGTCCGGCTATGTTCCCGGACAGCCGCAATGCTGCTGTCGCCCTCCCGGCGGGCAATGGCCCGGGGGAAAAATTCCCGGATATCCACCAGCTTCTGGGCGGTCTTGTCCAGGGCGCTATAGGTGATCCCTTCCCCGTTGGCATACCGGGCGCGTCCAATTACATACCGGGAGGCGAGCTCTGTCTGGTATTTCAGCAGACCCTGAGGCTGGGACTTGGCATTGTCCCACCCGCACACCGGGCACCGGCTGCCGTCCTCATCCGGACGAAAGCTGGAAAAGCAGTTCATACAGAGTTTGTTCACCATGGCTCTACCTCACAATGCCGCAGGGAATCCCCACAATATTTTTGCGAAAGAGAAGTACACTCGAAAATAAGATATACTTTTCTATTATTCTACCACATACCACACAAAAAAACAAGCCTGCCAACGCAAGCGGGAGTACGCAAATCAAGAATATCCACAGAAAAAGTTCCCTTTTGCATAAAAGTCTGGCGCAAAACTTTTTTGGCAAGAGGCCGCAGCTTTCGACCAGCCTTTTTGCTGCTCCTGTGTGCACGGATAAATTTTTACATCTTCCACCCTTTTTCTCTCTTTACTTTTTGCCTTCTTTCGTGATATGATTTCTTTAACAAAAATCAACTCTGTCCCCAGCAGGCGAATCCATCCAAAGGAGAGATTTTCAATGAGTACGGAAGGTATACGCGACTTTCGGCCCCAACTTCATTTCACCCCAGAATCCGGCTGGATCAACGACCCCAATGGCCTGGTTTACCGGGAAGGAATGTACCACCTGTTTGCCCAGTACTACCCTGAGCCCCATTGGGGACCCATGCACTGGTATCACGCAGTCAGCACGGACCTGATACATTGGCAGCATCTACCCATAGCGTTGGCGCCGGACGAACTGGACTACATCTTCTCTGGCAGCGCAGTGTATGACCAGGAGAACAGCTCTGGCTTCGGCAGAGATGACCAAGCGCCTGTTGTGGCAATGTATACCAGTCACAAAATGCGCGGCTCTGACGATGAACATGACCAGGAGCAGCAGAGCATCGCCTACAGCCTGGATGGGGTAAACTTTACCAAATTTGAGGGAAATCCGGTAATCCCCAATCATACCCTCCCTGATTTCCGCGACCCCAAAATCTTTCACAATCCTGTCAGGGAGTGCTGGGGCATGGTTCTGGCCGCTGGAAACCATGTGGAGTTCTATGCCTCCCGAGACCTGAAAAGCTGGGAGAAGACCGGGGAATTCGGCCCGGAAGGAAACTATTCGGAAGGTGTGTGGGAGTGCCCGGACCTATTCCCGCTGACAGTAAACGGAGAGGAGCTGTGGGTGCTGCTGGTCAGCATGGGTCCCAATGAGCCCAACCACGGCGCCCGCACCCAATATTTTACCGGAAGCTTTGACGGAGACCGGTTCTGCTGTGACGGACGCTTTCACCAGCCGGAGTTTGTGGACGCTGGCTTTGACAACTATGCGGGCGTTACCTATTCTGGAACGCCGGAGCGGCTGTTTGTGGGTTGGGCTCTCAACAATGTCTACGCCAGCGACACCCCCACCGGAGAATATTGCTGCCAGATGACGCTGCCCCGGACTGTCACCCTGAGAGACACGCCCAAGGGCGGCCCCCGACTGGCCTGGGCTCCTAGAGACGAAGCCGCATTTGGCACGGCCAGCCCCTGTGAAGGAACGCTGCCCGGTGAGGTTTTCAAGCTGACTGTCACAGGCAGCGGAGCCGGTACCGTTACCCTTTCCAACTCCATGGGACAGACTTTTCGCTTTGGAGTAGACCAGGAGAACCGCGCCTTTATAGACCGCAGAGAGGGCGGCGCCAAAGACTTCAGCCCCAGCTTCGCCCGGGACTGGTACGGCGTCATTGGGGCTCCCCGATTTTATGAGGGAGACTGGGAGCTTCAGTTCATTTTCGACCGTTCCATCAGCGAGCTATACATAGACGGCGGCACCCGGGTGTTCACAGCGGCCGTCTACCCTGACGAGCCCTACCGGCAGGTTATGGCCACCGGCAATGTGCAAATTTTTCTCCACGAGATGCACTGAAGAAAGGGCTTCCCAGACTCCGCAAAGCTTTCAGTCAAGGATTTCTCTTTACAGTTCTTTTATGCCTCTAGTATAATAGAACTATCAGTCAAACTGCTCATTGCTCATTTTATATTATTTCTCGAAGGGAATGAATTTTTATGTGTGATATCATCACCACAGGCGAAATGCTCATTGACTTTTCTCCTGTAAAGGCAGAGGGCTTTCCTGGCGCGGTATATCCCAATCCTGGCGGTGCGCCGGGAAATGTAGCCGTCCAGCTGGCCCGGCTGGGCGTATCCGCCAGCTTTATCGGCAAGGTAGGCAGCGACAGCTTTGGCAGAACACTGCGCCGCTGTTTGGAAGAAAACCATGTGGATACCCGGAATCTGATCGATGACCCTTTGGTTCCCACCACTCTGGCTTTCGTCCACCTGACGGAGAGCGGAGACCGGAGTTTCACCTTTTACCGCAACCCCGGAGCGGATACTCAGCTTCGCCCAGAGGAGCTTGACATGGAGCCCGTAGAACAGTGCCGGGTATTGCACTTTGGTTCTCTCTCCCTCACCACTGAGCCCGGGCGCAGCACCACCCTGGAGCTGGTCAGGAAAGCCCGTTCTCTGGGCAAAATGATTTCCTATGACCCCAACTGGAGACCGCCGCTGTGGCCCTCCCAGGAGGCCGGTATAGCCGGAATGAGTGAGGGACTGGAACTCTGCCACCTTTTGAAGATTTCAGAAGAGGAGCTGGCTCTGCTGACCGGCACAAACAGTCTGGCACAAGGAGTGGAGAAGCTCCACGCGCT
>NZ_JBQISV010000109.1:0-6349 GCF_056800975.1 Acutalibacter sp. | reverse complement strand
CTACTGCTTAGAAGGCAGTTGCTCTATCCAGCTGAGCTATTGGCGCATATCCGGAGCAGCCCCTGGCTTGTCTGCCCTTCTCTTTTAAGGCGCCCCGCAAAACAGAAAAATGGAGCGGGTGATGGGAATCGAACCCACACGACCAGCTTGGAAGGCTGGGGTTCTACCACTGAACTACACCCGCAGCTATGACAGCGGTAAAGGCACGGTTAAAACACCTTCTCCCGCTCTTGCCCCCGACTGCGTTGCTATTATATCACAAACCCGCCCGTTCGTCAAGCATAATTTCTTCTCTTCTGTCGCTCTCTGTACCGTTATCATGAAAAATCGTTGAAGAAACGCCTGGAACCGCTGTTTTTCAGAGTTGACAAATCCCTCCCTTTCGAGTAAAATAAAGGCCACAAGTGGACGGCGCTGGGGCTCTGGAACCCTTCAGCGCCTTTCGTCTTATAATGGTAAGAACGCCAAATGTTGTAAACAAAAACCCAGAGCAACTAGGGAAAGAGGGACTGATTATGGGAACCTGTTCTGAAAACCGCAAGTCTGTGCCAGAGCTGTTCGGCAGCGCTGTATTCAATGACGACGTGATGATGGAGCGCCTGCCCAAGGACGTGTACAAGTCCCTGCGCAAAACCATCGACGAGGGCAAGGACCTGGACCTGACTGTAGCCAACGCCGTGGCCAGCGCCATGAAGGACTGGGCCGTGGAGCTGGGAGCCACCCACTTCACCCACTGGTTTCAGCCCCTGAACGGCATCACCGCTGAAAAGCACGACAGCTTTATCTCCCCCACCAGCGACGGCAGGGTCATCATGCAGTTCTCCGGCAAGGAGCTCATCAAGGGAGAGCCCGACGCCTCCTCCTTCCCCTCGGGAGGGCTCAGGGCCACCTTTGAGGCCCGGGGCTACACTGCCTGGGACCCCACCTCTTATGCCTTTGTCAAGGGGGACTCCCTGTACATACCCACGGCTTTCTGCTCCTACAGCGGCGAGGTGCTGGACAAAAAGACCCCTCTGCTGCGGTCCATGGAGGCCCTCAGCGCCCAGGCAGTGCGCATTCTGCGGCTGTTTGGGGACGGGAAGACCCAACAGGTGGTCACCACCGTGGGGCCTGAGCAGGAGTATTTTCTCATTGACAAGGAACTGTATCAGCAGCGGCCCGACCTGATGTTCACCGGCCGCACCCTGTTTGGGGCCAGCGCCCCCAAGGGTCAGGAGCTGGAGGACCACTACTACGGGGCCATCAAGCCCCGGGTGGCGGAGTTTATGCGGGACCTGGACCGGGAGCTGTGGAAGCTGGGCGTGCTGGCTAAAACCAAGCACAACGAGGTGGCCCCTGCCCAGCACGAGCTGGCTCCCATTTTCACCACCACCAACATTGCCTGCGACCACAACCAGCTGACCATGGAGGTGATGAAAAATGTGGCTGACCGCCACGGCCTGGTGTGTCTGCTGCACGAAAAGCCCTTTGAGGGAGTCAACGGCAGCGGCAAGCACAACAACTGGTCTCTGTCTACCGACGGGGGCAAGAACCTGCTGGACCCTGGCAAGCGTCCCTGGGAGAACTGGCCCTTCCTGCTGATTCTGGCGGCAGTGGTCAAGGGTGTGGACGAATATCAGGACCTGCTGCGCATCTCGGTGGCCTCGGCAGGCAACGACCACCGCCTGGGGGCCAACGAGGCGCCGCCGGCCATTATCTCCATGTTTTTGGGCGACGAGCTCACTGCTGTGCTGGAGGCCATTGAGGCGGGCCGTCCCTATGCCTGCGGCAAGGAGAAAAAGCTGGAAACCGGCGTGCGGGTGCTGCCGGACTTCAGCATGGACAACACAGACCGCAACCGCACCTCCCCCTTTGCCTTTACAGGGAATAAATTCGAGTTCCGTTCTCTGGGGTCAGCGCTCTCCATCGCCTGTCCCAATATCATGCTCAACACCATTGCCGCTGAGGAGCTCAGCCAGTTTGCCAGCGAGCTGGAAACCATGGACGGCCCTCTGCCTCAGTGTGCCGAGGCTCTGGTGCGCCGCACAATCAAAGAGCACAAGCGCATTATCTTCAATGGGGACGGCTACTCGGAGGCCTGGGTAAAGGAGGCGGAGCGCCGGGGCCTGCTGAACCTGCCCACCACAGTGGACGCCCTGCCCCGGTATCTGGACCAGAAGAACGTGGCCCTGTTCACCCGGCACAAAATTTATACCGAGGCAGAGATGGAGGCCCGGTATGAGACCATTATGGAGGAGTATGTAAAGACCCTGCGCATTGAGAGCCTGACTATGCTGCGCATGGTGCGCCAGGATGTGATTCCGGCGGTGAGCGGCTATGTGACAGACCTGGCCCAGGGGGTAGCCGCCCGGCGGAGCGTGATCGCCAGCCTGCCCTGCACGGCGGAAAGCAGCCTGATCGCCTCCCTCTCCGGTCTGCTGGACCAGGCTTTTGCCCAGGCCGGGGACTTGGAGGCTCTGCTGGGAGCCCCCCAGGCCGGCAGCAGGAACATTCTCACCGCAGGGGTTCACTTCCGGGATCAAGTAATCCCCGCCATGGAGGCTCTGCGGGCCTCTGTAGACCAGATGGAGCGCAGCGCGTCCGGGGCCTGCTGGCCATATCCGGGCTATGCAGAGCTGATGTTCCGTATCTGACAGAGGACGGCCTCCGGCTTTCCTGTACGAAAATAGAATTTTTTTGAAAAAGGGGCTACCCAATATGGCCAAAATAGGCTATAATTTGGGTAGCCCTTCTATTTTGTGGGAGCATCCCGCCAAGGAGGCGTTTCATGTGAAAAGAAACCGGAAAGAGAAAAAGCCCCCTGTGCGGGGGGTAAGGGTACGGACCATCAACCTGGGGATGATGCTGGTCTCCTGTGCGCTGTATGTGGTTCTGCTGCTGGTGACCTTCCATACCGCCCGGAATTATCAGGCCATGGTGCAGGCCACCAACCTGTATATACTCTGCCAGGAGGAGGCCGCTCTGGTCTCCGAGGGGTCCGACTGTCTAACTAACCAGGCCCGCATGTTCACAGTGACCCGGGACAGCCAGTGTGTGGAGAACTACTTTACAGAGGCCAATGTCACCCGCCGCCGGGACTTGGGCCTGGAAAAGCTCCACGGCCAGGCAAGCACCAAGGCCCAGGGCTTTTTAGAGACTGCCCTGGACTACTCAAACCAGCTGATGGGCCGGGAGATATACGCCATGCGGCTTATTGCCCAGGCAGAGGGCTGGCCGGATTCCCGTCTGCCGGAGGAGATGCGGGCTGTGCAGCTCTCTGACAGCCACCTGGCCCTGGACCGTCTCAAGCAGATGGAGGAGGCCAGAGAGCTGGTGTTCGGCGCAGAATATGAGGCGAAAAAGCAGCTGATTTCCAGCAATATTGACTTCTTCCTCAGCGATGTGCTCAGCAGCACCCAGCGGGGCCAGCAGGACAGCGTGGAGGACCTGGAGGAGGCCATGGGCCTGCAGCGGGTGCTTTTCAGCGCCCTGTTTGTGATGAATCTAATCGTTTTTGCCATGATCACCTTCCTCATCGTCAAGCCCCTGCAGGTGTATGTCAACTGTGTCCGGGAGGAGAAGCTGATAGAGATCACCGGGGCTTATGAGTTCAAATACCTGGCCCTCACCTATAACGACATCTATGAGCTCAACGCCGCCAACCAGGTGCTGCAGCGCTACCAGGCGGAGCGGGACAGTCTGACCGGCATCATGAACCAAAGCGCCTTTGAGCAGGTGAAGGAGGTGCTGCGGGTCAAGGAGCAGCCCATTGCCCTGCTGCTGGCGGACATGGACAGGTTCCAGCTCATCAACGAAGGCTTTGGCCAGGAGGCCGGGGATCAGGTGCTGAAAAAAGTTGCCCGGCTCCTGCGGGAGAGCTTTCGTACCACAGATTTTCCCGCCCGGATGGAGGGCGACAGGTTCGCGGTGATTTTGACAGACCTGGACAGCAGCCAGCAGTCCATGATCGAGGGCAAGGTCAAGGCCATGAACGATGCCCTGCTGAACCCCATGGACGACATGCCCCAGGCGTCGCTGAGCGTGGGGGCGGCGTTTTCTGCCTCGGGCTTCAGCGATGAGCTGTACCGGCAGGCAGAGGAGGCGCTGCGCCAGGTGAAGGAGAACGGACGCTGCGGGTGCCGGTTTTATGGGGAGGGGCAGGCAGAGAAAAAAGCCGGCAGCGCGGACAGAAGCTCTAAGGGAAGCGGGAATTAAGGGGGAAAGGCCGCTTCATGAAAAAGCTCAAAATCGATGTTTTCTGATTGCGATGATATCCTGATTTTGTGCCTTTCTTCTGGACCCAAGCTTGTCAACAGCGCCGCTTTGTAGGGAGTGTCCCAACCGCAGAGATAATCATCTGTGTTCCCCCCGCCCGTAGGGCGGGGGGAACACGAAAAGCTCTCCGAAACGGACACTCCCGCTTTGTACCGCAGAGCTGTCCTCAAAAAAGCAAAAAGGAACGACCCCGGCGGGCCGTTCCCTTTTTTGTAAAGATGTATGGAATGGGTCAGCAGTAGGCGAACAGCTTCAGCCGCAGCAGCGTGGGTGTTCTGAGGTTCAGCGTGGCGGTTTCGTCCCCGTTCAGCCGGCGGTGCACCTGCCAGCGGCCGTCTGCCAGTTCGCCCTCCTCTGCGTCCAGCAGGTCCACATGGGGCTTTGCCGGGTCAGTCGAGCCCACCCGCAGCATACAGCCGCAGCCCAGCACTAGGAATTCGTCCTCCCCCAGCGCCAGCGCCAGACACACCCCGTCCTGCCGGGTAACCATGGGGGGCTCCATCAGCGCCCGCAGCTCAAACTGTTCAAAGCGCATGACATTTTCCTCAGGCCGTTCGCTGATTACCGCCTGCAGCCGCTGGGTGCCATAGGCCTCTGCCAGCAAAGGGGTCAACTGGCCCAGGGTGCGGTTATACCAGGCGTACTCCTCTACATTTTGGGGTGTGCTCAGCAGCGGGTCGCTGGTGTCCATGCCGAACAGAAAGCCCTCTGAAGCGCCAAAGGGCTGACCCATGTCCTCAAAGCCGAAGGGAGAGAAGCCCCAGGCGTGGTAATGCCCCACTGTATAGACCAGCCGGGGCCCGGCATGGCTGTGGGTGGCGGTCTCCGGGATGAGCAGAGGATTATCCGGGCGGCTGTATTGGTTGCAGACCTCGCAGAAATTACGGACATAAATATCAGGGCAGACCACATCGATATGAGGCGCGGCAAACTTGTACACCTCCATCATTTTGGACACCGGTCCGCCGGTGGGGTAGCTGCCGGGAGGGCCCTGATCCAGCCAGGCGTTGACAGCCAGGGGGATGTCATACTCCGCCTTGCCAGCTGCGGCCACCCCGTCGATATATTTTGCTACATAATAGGACTGGAAGACCTCCTCTGCCATTGGCCCAAAAACCGCCTCCCAGCTGCCAGAGGCCTGACCGGCCTCCACAGCAACGCGCAACTCCTCCCCCATGGTCCCGGTATGGTCCCGCATATACTGGGCAAAAGCAGCGGGCACATCCTGGGCAAACAGCTGGTCCGCCTCCTGGCTGTGCTCCCGGGCGGCTCCCATCAGGCCGGGCTCGTTCTCCACCTGCACATAGAGGACCGTCCTCTCCCCCTCGTCCACTGCCTTCAGATGAGCCATAAGGGCGGCAAAGGCCCGGCTGTCCGACTGCTGGGTCTCCTGACACAGGCAGGAGAGGGTAGAGTATTCCATGCCGTGAAAGCTTTCCAGAATAGACTTGTTTTCTCCCTTTTTCACTTCCGCCCGACGGAAGCGGGCCAGGTCTGTCTTGACCCAGGCAGGCGCGTAGGTACATTGACCGTTTTTCCATGCCCCAAACCAGAGCAGCCCCAGCCGCAGACCCTGCCGGCGGGCCTCAAAAATCAGCCCGTCCACCAGCTCAAAGGTGAAAGCACCCTCCTGGGGCTCCAAAAGCTCCCAGGTCACAGGCAGCAGGACAGTATTCAGGCAGAGCTGTTTTGCCTTGGCCCACACGGGCTCCATGGCCCGCAGGGTTGAGGAGTTGGAATTGTGCGCCTCGCCGGCCAGCATAAGGAATGGCCTGGAATGGACCTGAAACATAAAAAGTCTCCTCTCATTTTTCTGTAAAGGACGGGATCGTACTGATTCCGTGAGTTTCATGTTTGTCTGAGTGCATTATATCATATCAGAGCTCGCAAATCAATATCAAAGTGTGCAAAAACACCAAAGCTGTCGCCAAGGAGCGGCAGCGGGGAAAAAATCGAAAAAAACACTTGACAAGGAGGCCGAAAGAGGGTATAATATGGGAGCGTTAAGGAAATCTGCTGGTGTAGCTCAGTTGGTAGAGCAGCTGATTTGTAATCAGCAGGTCAGGGGTTCGAGTCCGTTCACCAGCTCCAAACT
>NZ_JBQISV010000108.1:0-6423 GCF_056800975.1 Acutalibacter sp. | reverse complement strand
TTCGACCTGGAGACCGGCCGGGGCAGCGCCCTGCGGGTGAGCGATTGCAAGTTCGGCATTCTTGAGAGCATCTTCTCCGGCGAGCTGATGATGGACGAGTGCATGGGTCGCTACATAAAAACCTGCGTCCATCTGGAGGACCGGGAGGCCCTGCGTCAGGCCTGCTCCCGGGACTACCTGGAAAGAGAGCTGACGGAAAAGGGCAGCTCCTACCTGAACTACCGCACGGTGTGCGGGGGCGAGGTGCGCTACTTCCAGATGAAGATGGTGCGCTTTGGCACCTGGGCTACCGGCCGCTCGGCGGTGCTGGGCTTCCGCAGTGTGGATGAGGAGACCCGCAACGAGCTGGAAAAAACCGCCCTGCTGCAGGACGCTCTGGCCCAGGCCAACCGGGCCAGCAAGGCCAAGAGCACCTTCCTCTCCAACATGTCCCACGACATCCGCACCCCCATGAACGCCATTGTGGGCTTCACCTCTCTGGCCCTCACCCACATCGAGCGTCGGGACCAGGTGGAGGAGTACCTGAAAAAAATCATGACCTCGGGCAACCACCTGCTCAGTCTGATCAATGATATTCTGGACATGAGCCGCATCGAAAGCGGCAAAATCCACCTGGACGAGGAGATTTGCAGCCTGCCGGAAATCCTCCACAGCCTGCAGAGCATTGTTCTGGCGGACATTCGGGCCAAGCAGCTGGATTTCTCTGTGGACACCCTGGACATTATGGACGAGGAGATCTACTGCGACAAGCTGCGGCTGAACCAGGTGCTGCTCAATCTGCTGGGCAACTCCATCAAGTATACCGGCGCAGGCGGCTCGGTCAGCATGCGCATTACCCAAAAGCCCGGCGCGCCCCAGGGCAGCGGGTTCTATGAGTTCCGCATCAAGGACACAGGCATTGGCATGAGCAAGGAATTTGTCTCTCACATCTTCGAGCCCTTTGAGCGGGAGCGCAATTCTACCATGAGCGGCGTGCAGGGCACGGGCCTGGGCATGGCCATCACCAAGAATATTGTGGACATGATGAACGGCCTGATCGAGGTGCGCAGCGAGCAGGGGGTAGGCACTGAGTTCATTGTCTCCTTCTGCTTCCGGCTGAGCCCCGGCGCCCGGGAATCCCAGCTGATCCCTGAGCTGAAGAATCTGCGGGCCCTGGTGGTAGACGACGACTTCAACACCTGCGACAGCGTGACCTATATGCTGCAGCAGATCGGTATGCGGGCCGAATGGACCCTCTCCGGCCGGGAGGCGGTGCTGCGCACCCGCCAGGCTGTGGCCCGCAACGACAGCTACTGTGTCTATATCATCGACTGGCTGATGCCAGACATGAACGGCGTGGAGGTGGCCCGGCGCATCCGCAAGGAGACCGGCGGGGACGCGCCCATTGTCATCCTCACTGCCTACGACTGGTCGGACATTGAGGAGGAGGCCAAGGAGGCCGGGGTCACTGCCTTCTGCAGCAAGCCTCTGTTTGCCTCTGAGCTGCGCAGCTGTCTGCGCTCCATTGTCAGCGTAGACGCCGCCCAGCCCCAGGAGGAGGAGCCGCCCATTCCTCAGAAAAAGACCGCGCTCACCGGCCGCATTCTGCTGGCAGAGGACAATGAGCTGAACCAGGAGATCGCCTTGGCTATTCTGGAGGAGGCCGGCTTCCAGGTGGATGTTGCCACGGACGGGCAAATGGCTGTGGATATGCTGAAGTCTGCCAAGCCGGACCACTATTGTCTGATTCTGATGGACGTGCAGATGCCCATCATGGGGGGCTATGCGGCCACCCGGTATATCCGTAAGATGAAGGACCCCCGGCTGTCCCGCATCCCGATTTTCGCCATGACTGCCAACGCCTTTGACGAGGATAAGCAGGAGGCTCTGAAAGCGGGAATGAACGGGCACATTGCCAAGCCCATCAACATTGAGCAGCTGCTGGAAACCCTGGAACAGGCGTTGAGTTGACTGCTGTCCGGTTAAAAATGAATACAAAAAAGCCTGGGCTCTCAAAAGAGCTCAGGCTTTTTCCTTTACGCAGCCAGACCAGCCGGCCTGCGCCAATGACAGAACATTACTCCTTCACTGCGCCCAGTGTAATGCCGTTCACAAAATACTTCTGCAGGAAGGGATATACAATCAGCATGGGAATCATGGCGATGAACACCTTCGCCGCCTCCAACGCCTTGTTGGAGTTCTGATTCAGCTGCTGATACTGCTCAGCCGTCAGGGTGACGCCCACAGGAATCTGCACCACAATCTGCTTGATATAGGTCTGCAGGGGGTACATATCGTCGCTATTCATCAGCACCAGGCCCTGGAAGAACTCATTCCAGAAGCCCACCGAGGTAAACAGCACCACTGTGGCAATAACCGGCACCGAGCAGGGCACCACAATCTGCCAGAGAATGCGCCAGGGGCCTGCGCCGTCAATGGAAGCAGCCTCCTCCAAATCGCTGGGCAGGTTGCGGAAGAAGTTCATCAGCAGAATCACATTGAACACAGGCACACTGCCCGCCAGCACCAGGGCCGCCATGGTGTTCATCAGGCCATAGGTCTTGACGGTGATGAACCAGGGGATGGTGCCGCCGTTGAACAGCATGCAGAAGATCAGCGCCCACATCATGAAATTGCGGGGTTTATACTCCCTCTTGTTCTTGGAGAGGGGATAGGCCATCATGATAATGACTACCATAGTGAACACCGTGCCAAACACCACGCGCTGCACAGAAATCCAGAAGGAGTTCCAGAACTTGGCGTCGCCCATAACCAGCTTGTAGGAGTTGATGTTGAAGCCAATGGGGAACATGGTTACCTGGCCGGAGGACACGGCGATCTTGTCGGACACAGACACACAAAAGGTGTACCACAGGGGGTACAGGCAGCTCACTGCCAGAAGCAGCAGGATGAGCACGTTGATGACGTCAAACAGTCTGGACAAAAAGGTCTTATTCTCTACCATTGTGCTCCCCCCCTTAGAAAATAGTGTAGTCGGCGAATTTATAAGCCAGCACATAGGACACAGTGATCAAGGTAAAGCTGACCACTGACTTGAACAGGCCCACCGCCGTTGCCAGCGAGAACTGCATGTTGGTGATGCCGATGCGGTAGACGTAGGTGTCAATAATGTCGCCGGTGCTGTACACCATGGGCGAATACATGTTGAACACCTGGTCAAAGCCCGCGTTGAGCACATTGCCCATGGCCAGAGTAGTCAGCAGCACCACGGTGGGGATCAGGGCCGGAAGGGTGATGTTGCGGATGGACTGCCACCGGGACGCGCCGTCAATGGCCGCCGCCTCATACAGGCTGGGGCTGATGCCTGTCAGCGCTGCCAGGAACACTACCGCGTTATAGCCGAATTCCTTCCATACATCCGTGCCAATGACAAAGCCCTGGAACAGATTGGGGTCTGTGAGCCACATCTTGGGCTCGTTGCCAAAGGCGGTGTAAACGCTGTTGAAAATGCCGAAGAAGCCAAAGATGTTGCCCACGATATTTGCCAGAATAACCCAGGAAATAAAGTGGGGCAGATACACAATGGTCTGCACAGACTTCTTGAAAGCCACATTCTTGACCTCGTTGAGCAGAATGGCAAAAACCAGGGGAATGACGATGTTGAGCACCAGCTTGCCAATCGCAATCACCAGGGTGTTGCGCACAATGTTCCACACATCGCCCAGGCTCATCAGGTAGGTAAAGTTGCTAAGCCCCACCCATTCAGAGCCAAACCAGCCCTTTTTGGGCATGTAATTCTGAAAAGCCATCAGAATGCCCACCATGGGCACAATGCTGAAGGCAATCATCCACAAAAAGCCCGGAATGGTCATCAGGGTATAATGGAAGCTGACAGGCAGAGATTTTCTTATCTTCTTAGGAGCAGTCTGGCCGTTGTTTTCCACGTTCTCCCTCCTAAAATCACCATAATAAAAGGGCAAAGGCGTTCTCCTTCACGAAAACGCCTTTGCTCCTCGTCAACTTATTTCACTTTGAAACAAAGGCGGTCAATCAAAATCAGCCAGCCTTGACAAAGGCGTCCACAGCCGCCAGGATGGTGTCGCCGCCCTGGGCCTTCCAGTTCTGCACATAGGTGTCAAAGGCGGAGATGTCGGCCTGACCGGTCATGATGGACATGATAGTCTGGTCCTCCAGGTCCTGCAGCTGGGTCCAATAGGTGTCGAACTCATCGATGGTGTAGTAGATGACAGACTCCACCTTCTTGTCGGGCGTAAGGGTGGCATAGGGCCGGTCGCCTACCATAATGGCGTAGTAGCGGTTGAACTGGCCGTTGTTGGTCATCACGTCCATGTCGTTCACGCTGACATTGCGATCGCCCTTGAAGTCCTCCTTGAAGACAGTGGGCAGGTCCACAGCGTCGGTGTACAGGTTCTTGTAGATGTTGCCGGGGATGTTGTAGTCCTCAGCAGTCTTGTCGCCCTTGAGCACGTCCATCAGGGCGTTGTACTCGTACTCGCACTCGTCCATGGCGGCCATGGTGTTGCGCAGCGGGTACCAGCCGATAGCAACAGAGGTGTCGAAGATGGACTCGTCACGCACAAGCACGTTGTTGGTGATGATGATGGCCTTCTTCACATCGTCAGAGGCGTCGGCGCTCACGATTGTGTAAGAGGAGCCGCAGTCCTTGATCTTCACATTCCACTTGCCATCATCGCTGTAAAGGGGATAAGCCTGCCAGTCGGCGGTGGGGTCGTTCTTGAAGGAGTCGCCGTTGCCGTAGCCCAGGCTCCACCAGGGACCCATGAAAATGCCGCAAGTGCCTTCCTTTACGCCCGCAGCCTCGTCGCCGTTGGTGGCAACGCCCAGCTCGGGGTTGATGAGGCCCTTCTTGTACCAGTCAGCCAGAATCTCCAGGGTGTCCCGGGTCTGCTGGGTGTTGGTGCCGTAAACCAGCTCGTCGCCCTCGTAGTAGAAGAAGCCCGGGTAGGCGTCCTTGGCCTGGTAAACAGCGTCAAAGCCGTAGCTCTTGTTGCCGGACTCAAGGAAGTTTGCATAACTGCGCACACCCTGGCCCACACCCGCAATGGAGTACTTGGGAGACTTGCCCTCGTCCTTGAACTTCTGGGCAGCGGCTTCCAGCTCAGCGATGGTCTTGGGAACCTCAATCTTCAGCTCGTCCAGCCAATCCTGGCGGATGAAGTAGATGTAGATGCCGTCGGTCTCCACAGACACATTGGGCAGGCCCACAAACGTCCCATCATAGGTGCCGTTGCTGTAGGCGCGGCCATCGGTGGACTCCATGATCTGCTTGACCTGCTTGGATGCATACTGGTCATACACGTCATGCAGGTCGGCCAGCAGCTCAGACTGAGCGGCCTTTACCATGTAGCTGCGGTTGGGAACCACTATGCCGTCCGGCAGGGAGGCGGAAGCGATCTGCAGGGAGATTTTCTGCTGGAAGTCAGCCGTAGAGCCCACAGTCCAGTCAGAGACAAACTTGATGTTGAAGTTCTCCTCCAGATAGCGGGTGTACTGGTTGTTGGCAGCATCCTCACCCTCAGACAGAGTGGTGTCCACCGGGTCGATCGAGCTGGCAAAGTGGACCTCCACCACCTCGTCAAACTTCTGGAAAGCCCGCTCGTCGATCTCGCCGGCAGGCGCGTCGTCGCCCTCAACCTCCTCGGCGGTGTGCCACTTCAGGCCAGCGGCCTCCATGGAGCCCTCGCCGCTCACAGCGGCGCCGCCGTCCTCAGGCGTGCTGACGTCGCCATCTTCGCTGCTGCCGCCATCGTCAGCAGGAGCGCTCTCGCTGGAGCTGGAGCTGGTATCTCCAGCCGCAGAAGAGCTGCTTTCGCCGCTGTCGCCGCCGCAGGCCGCAAACACTGTCGCGACCAGGCACAGCGCCAGGATCAGAGCCAGAATTCTTTTGGTCATTTTTGATCTTCTCCTTTACATATTTTGTTCACCATGACTCGATTGTTTCCGACCCTAGTCGGAAACACCAAGAGGAGTACTCCTCTTGCGTCATGGTTTCGTCAGAATTATATCACACCATAAACAAATTGTAAAGAGCTGGATGGAAAATATTTTTCTGAAATTGCATTCCTTTTCGGCATTTCCACCAATGCTCTTTGTCGAACACACAAGCTCACGGAAAAAAGCCACAAATACCCTGGCCTTTCTCTGTACAAAACGCCTGTTTTTCTGCGATTCAGCCGCCGCTTTCTTTTAGATGTGGAAGCTCACTGTATCCGCGCCCTCGTTCACGCGCAGCAGTACGCCCTGCTCCGCCTTTTCAGCCGCCGCGCCGTTCACGCTGCTGACAGCCTGCACATGATGCAGCAGCAGGCTCAGGCCCTCCGTTTTTCCGTTGAGGCGGACCGTGACCTTGTCCCCTTTCTTCTCCGCGGCGGCGCTGAGGAACTTCTCCCCCTTCATGTCCACCACATCGCAGGCGGCCTTGCCGGTGAGCTCATACACATG
>NZ_JBQISV010000107.1:0-6537 GCF_056800975.1 Acutalibacter sp. | reverse complement strand
GAAGGTGGAGGATGTGCGGCTCTACAAGGTAGATACCTTTGTAATGGGAGACGACTGGCAGGGAAAATTCGACTTTTTGAAGGAGCACTGCCAGGTGGTCAATCTGCCCCGCACGCCGGAGATCTCCACCACACAGATCAAAACGGATTTCGGCTATCTGGACCCGGAGGCGGGTGCGGACAGAGAAGTCAAATAAGGTCAAGTCAACCAAGTCCGTCAACATGATACAGAAAGGGAGAAAAGAGAATGGAAGTGTCAGGAAAGAGAGCCATGGAGCTGCTGGAAAAGCTGAACTTTACCCGGGTAGCCGGGTCCCCGGAGGAGCTGCGGGCCGCGGAGCTGCTGAAAGCGGAGTGCGAGGCCATAGGCGTGCCTGCCGTGATAGAGAGCTTTCCCATTGAGGACGCGGACATAGACGCCGCTACCTTGGAAATTCTGGAGCCCTACCATCAGGAGTACCCGGTGACAGGCTATAAGTGCGCCAAAAACACCTATCAGGGCGGTCTGGAGGCGGAGTTTCTCTATATTGAGTCGGGCAATGAGGTGGACCTGAGCCATGCTGCCGGCAAAATCGTGCTGGTGAACGGCTACCTGCGCCTGCCCCTGTTCCGCAAGCTGATGAAGGCGGAGGTGGCGGGCATTGTCACCATGGAGGGCGACCTGCGGGATGACCGGGAGGGCACGGACCTCTCTACCCGTATGCTGCGCCGGACCCTGCGGGCCTTTGGCAGTGTGCCCATGGTGCACACTCGGGTACTGGACGCTTTCGACATGGTGAAGCGGGGGGCCTGCAAGGCCCGGCTGGTGCTGAAAAACGAGACTGTGGAGCGCACCTCTCACAACGTGGTAGCTACCATTGAGGGCACTGAGCGGCCGGAGGAGATCATCTCCTTTGGCGCCCATTATGACTCGGTGGACTTCTCCAAGGGTGTCTACGACAACGGCGCGGGCTCGGTTATCAACATGGAGGCGCTGCGCTGGTTCAAAGAGAACCCGCCCAAGCGCACGGTGAAGTTCATGTGGTACGGCAGCGAGGAGATTGGCCTTGAGGGCAGCTGGGCCTATGTCAAGGCCCATAAGGACGAGCTGAAGGACCACCTGCTGATGATCAACACTGACGTGGGCGGCCCGGTGCTGGGCCGGGAGGGCATTGCCGTTACCGGTGAGGAGGACCTGGTGCACTATCTGCGGTACGCCACCCAGGTGCGGGGCCTGTCGGCAGAGGTGAAGCAGGGCATTTATTCCAGCGACTCCATCCCCTTTGCAGACAGCGGCATCCCGGCGGTGAACTTTACCCGCTTCGGTGCCCCGGGCGCAGCCTACATTCACAACCGATTCGACACCATGGCGTTCCTGTCGGCAGAGGCCCTGGAGAAAACCGCCCGGAACGTGCTGGCTTTCTCTCAGGACATGGTAAACGCGGCGGCTTTCCCGGTGAAGCGGGAGATTCCCAAGAATATGGTGGAGGAAGTGGAGAAGTATCTCTTTAAGAAGGAACTGGCAGAGGCAGAGGAGAAGAAGTAAAGGCGGCTGACCAACAGCATGACCCCATAAACCCAAAGGGCCCGGAGCAAATGCTCTGGGCCCTTTGGGTTAAAAAGGAGATTAAAAGATGAAAAAGATACTTATACTCGTTGTTGTCAGCCCTTTCTTTGCAGGGCCAGCCACTGCAGCAGGCTGACCTCCCGGCCCTCCCACAGCACGGGCTTGCCGTCAAAGTCCACCCGGCAGTCGTCGTTCAGCAGGGGAATCCACGCGAAATGGCCCATGTATTCAAAGGGCTTGCCCTCTGCGTCCACAAAGCCCTCATGAATATCCTCGATTTTGTCCCAGAAGGTAAAGTGCACGTTTTTGGCCCCTGCCGCCATCAGCCGCTGATAGGTGGGAACCACTGTCTCCTTGGGGAGCACCACCGGGTCGTTTTTGGCATGGGTGAACCAGATGGGCTTATCCTTGATGCCCGCTAGCTGCTCCTCGGTGATCACCTCGTCATACAAGGCCTCGCACACCGGGAACGCCGCCGCGAACAGCTCCGGCCAGTCCACCAGCATCCGCATGGTCATAAAGCCGCCGTTGCTGTCCCCGCCGATATAGACCCGGCTGGGGTCAATATGCTCCTTCTGCGCCAGAAAACCGTCAATACAGGCCTTCAACGCCTGGCTGTATATGCTTTTACCTGTGCGGCCATATTCGCCGCTGCCATCGTTCATCCAGAAGGTGGGCGTCTGGGGCGCCAGCACATAGGCGCCGCCAAAAAGCCTCTGCACCCCGGGGGAGGTGAGGGCCACCACCTTGTTTGCCGTGTAGGCGATGGCGGGGTCCTGCCCGCCCTCTCCCGCGCCGTGAAGCCAAATGATCAGGGGGCGGGGGCCGGGCTCTACCTGCTGGGGCACAAAATAGCCGTAGTTCAGGCCGTCTTCGCTGAAATGGTTCAGCCAGCCCTGGGCAGCGGGCATACTGTCGCCCAAGGGGAAGCCGAACCGCAGCCCGGAAATTCCTTCCACCGCCTTGACCTGCTGAATATCATAGCGCATGGTGACATAGACATTGTGCTCCTTGGGGCAGGAGACCCGGGAGGAGAGGGGGCAAAGGGGGCCGTAGTCCGTCTCCAGGGTGACAAATCCGCCGCCGGCTTCAGGCTGGCCCTGGCGGTCGGAGGGGTAAGCTTTTTTCACAGGGATATAGCCCTGACTGGGGACAAGGCTGTCCCGCTGGGTCCAGCTTTTGGGGAGCTGGTAAACCTGGCCCTTTTCGTCCAGCCGCTGAACATGGACGGAAAAGCAGGAGGGGTTCACTGCCTCAGAGGAAACCGGCTGGGGGAAGGGGAGAATAATTTTGGTGACATAGGGTCCAAAATCCGTGATTTCGGTATAAGTATAATAGCCTCTGCTCATTGGAACCTCCCGCGGGTGAATTTGAAAAATATATTATATTTACAGTATAGCGCAGTCGGCGGAGAATGTCAAGCAATATAACAGAATTTGCAGGTTGAGACTGGCTTTTATATGCAGAAAGCTGGATTGGGGAGGCTTTCTCTGAAACGGGGCGCGGCTTTTCGCTGGTTTGCCCAACGGTTGGTTGATTTTTGGGTTAAAATGCAAAAAGAGAGCCGCTGGGTTCTCTGCGGCGTTTTGAACTCCGGCAGCTGCTCCCTTGTCTTCTCGGCTTTTTCTCATGCGTTAAGACAGCTTCCGCATCGGGCGCAGGGATTTTCTGTCTCTGCCCTGCTCTTGACAGTTGTTTCTTCATATGCTAAAGTTTACCCAGCCCATCCGGGCGTTACAAAAAAGGAGGTTCCTTCATGAAAAATATCCCGCTAAAGCTGCTGCTCCTGGCTCTCTGTCTGGCGGTGGCGCTCTCTTGCTGCGCGCCCCAGCCGCCTGCCCAGAGCAACGCTGCCCCCTCGACGGCTGTCTCTGCCCAGGCTCCCGCAGAGAGCGCCTCCCCCTCCCCCGAGGCAGAGGATGCCCGGCTGCAATACGCCCGCCAGTTCACCATCACGCCCCAGGAGGACGGCTCCACCCTGCTAAGCGTGGAGAACGGCAGCCGCTATCTGGTGGTGCCGGAGGGGCAGGAGGCTCCCGGCAATGTGGAGGACGGAGTGGTGGTGATTCAGCAGCCGCTCGACCATGTCTACCTGACCGCCACTGCCGCCATGTGCTTTTTTGAGGCCCTGGACGGCGGGGAGGCGGTGCGCTTCTCCGGCACCAGGCAGGAGGATTGGAGCGTGGCCTATGCCCGGGCGGCCATGGAGCGGGGGGACATGGTCTTTGCCGGTAAATACCGGGAGCCGGACTATGAGCTGCTCCTCTCTGAGGGCTGCCGGTTAAGTGTGCAGTCCACCATGATTGACCGGCTGCCGGAGGTGAAGGAGAAGCTTCAGGAGCTGGGCATTCCGGTGCTGGTGGACCGGTCCAGCTTTGAGGAGCACCCTTTGGGCCGCAGCGAGTGGGTAAAGTTCTACGGCGTACTGCTGGGCCGGGAGGCGGAGGCCCAGGCTCTGTTTGAGGAGCAGGTGCGGCTGCTGGACCAGGTGGCCGCTCTGCCGGAGACCGGGCATTCGGCGGCGTACTTCTACTTTACCGCCGAGGGTCAGCCTGTCACCCGGCCTGCCGGGGACTATATCAGCGAGATGCTCCGGCTGGCCGGGGCGGAGAACCTTCTGGCCCATGTCAAGGGTCAGGGCAAGTCCGCCGCAGTCACCATGGAGATGGAGGACTTCTATACCGCTGCCCGGGAAGCGGATTTCCTCATTTATAATGGGGACATGTCCGGTCAGCTGGAGGATATGGAGCAGCTGATTGCCCTCAACCCCTTGATGGCGGACTTCAAGGCCGTGAAGGAGGGAAATGTCTGGTGCTGCCGCCAGGAGATGTTTCAGGCGACCCTGGAGATGGGGGTTGTTATTCAGGACTTCCACACCATATTCAGCGGGGAGGGGGACGCTCCTCAATATCTGTACCATTTGGAAGGCAGGGCCGGGCAGTGACAGAGCGGCGGCGATTCTTTTTGGTGTTTCTCCTGCTGGGGACAGTGGTTCTGGCGGCGTTGGGGGGAAACCTGTTCACTGGCAGCGCGGGTCTGAAGCCGTCGGAGACCCTGGACGGCCTGCTGGGCCGGGGGGACCCTCTGGCCCTGAGCGTGCTGTGGAAAATCCGGGTGCCCCGAACCCTGGCCGCCTGCCTGCTGGGGGGCGCGCTAGGGCTCTCCGGCTATCTGATGCAGTCGTTTTTTCACAACCCTATTGCCGGGCCCTTTGTGCTGGGGGTGTCCTCCGGGGCAAAGCTGGCGGTGGCTCTGGTGATGATTCTGCTGGCAGGCCGGGGCTGGGCTCTGGGCTCCGGGGCCATGATCGCCGCGGCCTTTCTGGGTTCCATGCTGTCTCTGGGGCTGGTGCTGGCTATTTCCCGGCGGGTGCAGCGTATGTCCATGCTGGTGGTGTGCGGGGTCATGATCGGCTATATCTGCACTGCCGTCACGGATTTCTTTGTCACATTTGCCGACGATGCGGACATTGTCAACCTGCGGGGCTGGTCTATGGGCAGCTTCTCCGGCACGACCATGGAGAATGTGGGAGCCATAGCCGCTGCTGTGGGAGCGGGGCTGCTGGGGTCGGTGCTGTTGGCCAAGCCCCTCTCCGCCTACCGCCTGGGGGAGGAATACGCCCGAAGCATGGGGGTGAATGTGCGGGCGTTGCAGGCGCTGTTGGTGGTGCTGTCCGGGCTGCTCTCGGCCTGTGTGGCGGCTTTTGCAGGGCCGGTGTCCTTTGTGGGCATTGCCGCGCCCCACATGGTACGGGTGTTCACTGGCAGCTCCAAGCCCATGGCGCTCATCCCTGCCAGCTTTTTGTGCGGGGCAGGGTTCTGTTTGGTGTGCGACATGCTGGCCCGCACAGCCCTTGCCCCCACCGAGCTGAGCATCAGCACCGTAACTGCCATTTTTGGCGCGCCCATTGTCATCGGTATGCTGCTGAGCCGCAAAAGGGGGGAGCTGTGATGCGTCCGCAAAAGAGAGAGGGAATTCTTCTCGCTGCCCAGGAGCTGACGGTTGGCTACCGTACGCCGCTGATTGAGGGCATTGCCCTGCAGGTGCGGCCTGGGGAGATTGTTGCGCTGGTAGGTCCCAACGGAGCGGGAAAGTCTACCATTCTGAAGACCTTGGCGGGCCAGCTGAAAGGCCTGGGGGGCAGCGTTCTGCTGGACGGCAGGGAGACGGAGGCCATACCGGCGGGGGAGAAGGCCAAGCGGCTGGCGCTGCTGCTTACCCAGCCGGTGCGCCCTGACCGCATGACCTGCCGGGAGGTGGTGGAGACAGGCCGCTACCCCTACACCGGCTATTTCGGCACCCTTTCCTCCCGGGACCGGGCAGCGGCAGAGGAGGCTATTGCTCTGGTAGAGGCCGGAGATTTTGCGGAAAGGGCATTTACCCAGGTCAGCGACGGCCAGCGGCAGCGAGTGCTGCTGGCCCGGGCCCTGTGCCAGGAGCCGGGAGCGCTGCTGCTGGACGAGCCCACGGCCTTTCTGGACATCTACCACAAGGCGGTCTTTTTAGAGCTGCTGCGGGGTATGGCGGACCGGAAGGGGCTGGGCGTGGTGGTGACCATGCACGAGCCTGAGCTGGCCGCCAGGGCCGCTGACTGGGCGGTGTGCATCAAGGCGGGAGAGCTCTACTGTCAGGGCCCAGCCCAAGAGGTGCTGACCCCAGAGGGCATCCGGGGGCTGTTTGATATGCCGGAGGCAATGTATGAGAAGTATTTCGGGTGACAGGCTCATGTGCCGCTTTGGGGGCGTCCCTCATAATAGTGGGGCTGTGAAACTCTGCTCCACCCTTGTCGAGGGACTGGGGGGCTTTGTGCGCTGGTGCAATGTTGGTAGACCGTGCAATCTGTTCTAGAGTCTGTTTTAAAACCGGAGAAATGTCGGATTTTTGTCCAAACACGAGGGCTTTCAAGGAAAAAACCGCAAGAAAGGCTTGCCGCCTTTCGAGGATTTTTGACGCAGAAAGCGCCGTTTTGGGGCAAAATAGACGGCGTTTCGG
>NZ_JBQISV010000106.1:0-6559 GCF_056800975.1 Acutalibacter sp. | reverse complement strand
ACCAGACCGACACCATTCACGACTATATTGCCGCCCACCCGGACTGCCCGGTATCCGGGGCCTTTCAGCAGGCCCTGCTCACCCGCACCTATGAGCCGGACCCGCCCATCTACACCCCCCGCATCTCTGGTGTGATGGAGCTGAAGGACGGATACCGCTACCGGCTGTCCATCCTCAAGGGCGGACAGGTCCGGGAGGGGTCTCCCGCCGCCTTGCGCCAGTTCTTCGACTATGAGCCTGTGCCGGGGGTGGGACATTTCATCCACACCTATCAGGGAGACGGCGACCCGGTGCCCTCCTTTGCAGGGGAGCCCAAGACCGCGGCCCTCTCCGGGGACATTGACAGCTTTACAAACAGCCTGTGGGAGAGCCTGAATGAGGACAACAAGGTCTCGCTGTTTGTGCGGTATATTGACCTGGAAACCGGCGCGGCAGAGACCCGGGTGGTCAACAAGAACCAGTAAGGCGCGGACAGGCCTCAGCAAAGCTTAGACATTTTTGGGCCTCTGACAGCCGGCTTTATGGAAGACGAGGACAAAAACCTTCCAAAGTCCTTTCATCTTCCTGGGCCGGTGCGGTCTGGAAGCGGTTTCATTCTTTTTCTGTCTACTACTTTTTTAGAAAGGCTGGTCAACATGGCAAACGAAATCTCTCTGAAATATGGCTGCAACCCCAATCAAAAGCCCTCCCGCATTTTCATGCAGGAGGGCGGCGAGCTGCCTGTGCAGGTGCTCAACGGCAAGCCCGGCTATATCAACTTTCTGGACGCCTTCAACAGCTGGCAGCTGGTCCGGGAGCTGAAAGCAGCCACCGGCCTGCCCGCCGCAGCCTCCTTCAAGCATGTAAGCCCTGCCGGCGCGGCGGTGTATGTGCCCCTTAGCGACACTCTGAAGAAAATCTACTTTGTGGACGACCTGGAGCTCTCCCCCATTGCCAGCGCCTATGCCGCCGCCCGGGGGGCTGACCGCATGTCCTCTTACGGCGACTGGGCCGCCCTCTCTGACGTGTGCGACAAGGAGACCGCCGCTTTGCTGGCCCGGGAGGTCTCCGACGGCATCATTGCCCCCGGCTACACCGAGGAAGCCCTGGCCATTCTCAAAACCAAGCGCAAGGGGAACTACAATGTGGTGCAGATCGACGAGAATTACATCCCCGCCCCCATTGAGCACAAGGACGTGTTCGGCGTCACCTTTGAGCAGGGCCGTAACGAGCTGGTCATCAACGGGGACATGCTGAACGACCTGCCCACTGCCAACAAGTCCCTCTCCGACGAGGCCAAGCGGGACCTGGTGGTCTCCCTGATTACCCTAAAGTACACCCAGTCCAACTCTGTGTGCTATGTAAAGAACGGCCAGGCCATCGGCGTGGGGGCCGGCCAGCAAAGCCGGGTCCACTGCACCCGTCTGGCAGGCAACAAGGCCGACAACTGGTATCTGCGCCAGTCCCCTCGGGTGCTGGAACTGCCCTTCAAGCCGGACATCCGCCGGCCGGACCGGGACAACACCATTGACGTGTACATCTCCGACGACTATATGGACGTGCTGGCAGACGGCCAGTGGGAGAACTTCTTCACAGTAAAGCCCGAACCCTTTACCCGCGAGCAGCGCCGTGCCTGGCTGGACGGTATGAACGGCGTGGCCCTGGGCTCCGACGCCTTCTTCCCCTTTGGGGACAACATTGAGCGGGCCCACAAGTCCGGGGTGGAGTTTATCGCCCAGCCCGGCGGGTCCATCCGTGACGATAATGTCATCGAGGTTTGCGACAAGTATGGCATTGCCATGGCCTTTACAGGCATCCGGCTGTTCCATCACTAAGCCGCTGCGGACTGGCAGCAGGACCGCGAAAGGAGGGAACGCCGGTGTTTATACAACAGGACTGGCTGATGCGGCAGATTGAGATGATGGTCTCCACTGTTCTGCGGCTGGCGGGTTTGGAGCTTTCTCAGGAATCTGTCCAGGGGGAGGAGCTCCGCCAAAGCGGCTCGGACTGGCTGGAACAGGAGCTGACCCGTCTGCTGAACCAGGGCCGGCTGGGAGAGGCGGAGGATCTTCTTTTTGAGCATCTGAAGCCCGGAGACAAGGACGCGCTTGCTGCCGCGCTGCGTTTTTACCAGCAGGCCAACGCCCTGACAGACGCGGAGCTGGAAGCCCAGGACTTTACCCGGGAGGAGCTCATGGAGGGGTTGGAGCAGGCGGTCAAGCGGTACGGCCTGTGCCTTCCGGGATTGGGCCCGACGGAGCTGTAAGAAAAACGAAGGGAGGTTGGCCCATGCGCAAGGCTATTTTCTGGGACTCGGCTATTCTGCTCCCCCGCCCGGAGGCTGCCGGGACCCTGGCCATGTGTGCCTATGGCCAGTGGAAAAACTACCTGCTGGGCACGGAGCCGGATTTTCTTCAGCAGGAGCCCTTTCTGGCCCGGTTCTTTTCCGGGGAGCTGGTCCTGTCCCCCGAGGGCCTTGGCGGGCCCCAGTTCTTCCGGGCAGCGGAGCGGACCGCCAAATTCCCCACCCTGGTGTATCTGGCCACCGGAGAGCCCTCCGCCCTGGTGCGGGCCCTGAAAGCGGGGTGGCACGGGGCCTATCTGGCAAAGCCGGGGGTTCCCCATCTGGGGGCTGACATTACCGCCCTGTCACTGGCGGAGATTGGCAGGCGGCTTTTGTAAGAGCTTGTATTTATAGCGAGGGACACGAGCTCTGCCCTACACTACATAGAGGAAAGAAGGTATCAGCATGGATATATTAGTCATCGGCAGCGGTGGACGGGAGCACGCCATCATCCGCAAGCTGCGGCAGAGTCCCCGGGTGGGCAGGCTCTACTGCGCCCCAGGCAACGGGGGCATTGCCCAGGACGCGGAGTGCTGCCCTGTAAACGCCATGGACAAGGCTGGTATGCTGGCTCTGGCCAAGGAAAAGGCCGTGGACCTGGTGTTTGTGGCCCCGGACGACCCTCTGGGCGCAGGCATGGTGGACTATCTGGAGGAAGGCGGCTTTCTCTGCTACGGCCCCAACTATCAGGCTGCGCAGATTGAGAGCAGCAAGGTGTTCTCCAAAAATCTTATGAAGAAATACGGCATTCCCACTGCCGGGTATGAGGTGTTCGACGACCCTGCCGCCGCGCTGGCCTACATCAAGTCCCAGAACCAATACCCTGCCGTCATCAAGGCCGACGGCCTGGCGGTGGGCAAGGGGGTGGTCATTGCCCAGAACGAGAAGGAGGCGGCGGAGGCTCTGCACAGCCTGATGGAAGACAAAATTTTTGGCGACTCCGGCAACCGGGTGGTGGTAGAGGAGTTCCTTACCGGCCCCGAGGTGACGGTGCTGGCCTTTACCGACGGCAAGGTCATGCGGCCCATGGCGGCCTCTATGGACCACAAGCGGGCTCATGACGGAGACCAGGGCCCCAACACCGGCGGCATGGGCACCATTGCCCCCAACCCCCTGTACACCGAGGAAATTGCCCAGACCTGCGTGGAAAAAATCTTTATGCCCACCATGGAGGCCATGAACGCCGAGGGCCGGCCCTTCAAGGGCTGCATGTACTTTGGACTGATGCTCACCCCCCAGGGCCCCAAGGTGATTGAGTACAACAGCCGCTTCGGCGACCCGGAGGCCCAGGTGGTGCTCCCTCTGCTGGAAACGGATTTTGCCGAGATTGTGGAGGCCACTGCCCGAGGAACGCTGGGGGATGTGGACATCCGATGGTCCAAGGAGGCCTGCGCCTGCGTCATTCTGGCCAGCGGCGGCTACCCCGGCGGGTATGAGAAGGGCAAGGCTATCACCGGCCTGGACGAAAAGGGTCAGGCTGAGGGCGTGGAGGTGATTCACGCGGGCACCCAGTACGAAAACGGCGGCTTTGCCACCAGCGGGGGCCGGGTGCTGGGCATTACCGCCAAGGCCCCTACCTTGGAGGAGGCCCTGAGCAGGGCCTACGCGGCGGCGGACCGGATTCACTTTGAGGGCTGCTTCTGCCGCAGGGACATCGGCGCCCGGGCACTGGGCCGCTGAGCCTGAAAGGAGAATCCTATGCAGGAGCTGAAATGTCCCAACTGCGGCAAGGTGTTCCAGGTAGACGAGGCGGGCTATGCCCAGATCGTCCAGCAGGTGCGGGGAGAGGAATTTGACAGAGAACTGCGCGGCCGGGAGGCCGCTTTGAAGGACCAGCACCAGAAGGACCTGAAAATGGCCCAGACTGACAGGGAGCAGGCCCTCATCCAGGCCAGAGCCCAGAACGCCCAGGCTTTAGCTGAGAAGGACCGGCTCATCACCCAGCTTCATGAGCAGCTCAAGCAGAGCGGCACGGAGAAGGAACTGGCAGTCACCCAGGCTGTCACCGAAAAGGACCAGGAGCGCACCGACGCTCTGTCCAAGAAGGAGGCTGAGCTGGCAGAGCGGGACAAACGTATTGCCCAGCTGGAAAGCCAGCTCCAGCAGAGCGGCACGGAGAGAACCCTGGCGGTCACCCAGGCTGAGTCGAAAAAAGACCAGGAACGCTCGGACGCGATTGCCAAGAAGGACGCCCAGCTGGCAGAACAGGAAAAGCGCATTCTGGAGCTGGAAAGCCAGCTGAAAAACAGCGGCAGTGAGAAGGAGCTGGCGGTTACACAGGCGAAAAACGCGGCCGAGCAAGCGCAAAAAGAGCAGGAGCTGGAAATCATCCGCCTGAAGGGCCGGCTCTCCAACGAGCAGTCAGAGAGTCAGCTGAAGGAGAAGGCTCTGAAGGAGCAGTATGAGGCCCAGCTGAAGGCCAAGGACGAGCAGATCGAGTATTATAAGGACTTCAAGGCCCGGCAGAGCACCAAAATGGTGGGCGAAAGCCTGGAACAGCACTGTCAGAACCAGTTTAACCAGCTGCGCATGACAGCCTTTCCCAACGCCTATTTTGAGAAGGACAACGACGCCCGCACCGGCAGCAAGGGGGATTTCATCTTTCGGGAGAGCGAGGACGGGACGGAGTTCATCTCTATTATGTTCGAGATGAAGAACGAGATGGACGAGACCGCCACCAAGCACAGAAACGAGGATTTCTTCAAGGAGCTGGACAAGGACCGCCGGGAAAAGCGCTGCGAGTACGCGGTGCTGGTGTCTCTGCTGGAGGCGGACAATGATTTCTACAACAGCGGCATTGCAGACGTGTCCTACCGGTATGAGAAGATGTATGTGGTGCGGCCCCAGTTCTTTATCCCCATCATCACCCTGCTGCGCAACGCTGCCCGGAACTCCCTGAAATACCAGCGGGAGCTCCGGGAGGTACGGAGCCAGCAGATTGACGTGGAGAACTTTGAGGACGCCATGAACGACTTCAAGGACAAGTTCGGACGGAACTACCGGCTGGCCAGCGAGAAATTCAAAACTGCTATTGATGAGATTGACAAGTCCATTCAGCACCTGCAAAAAATCAAGGACAATCTGCTGGGCTCGGAAAACAATCTGCGCCTGGCAAACCAGAAAGCGGAGGACCTGACCATTAAGCGGCTGACCAAGAACGCCCCCTCGGTGCGGGCCATGTTTGAGGAGCAGCGGCAGACCCGGCTGGGGCAGGAGGAGGCTCCATGACCTGGCGGAACGTGCTGTTGACCGACTCCGGCTTCTTTGACCCCTTTGACCTGCGCAAGCCCCTTGCTCCCATTGTAGCGCGATTCAACCGCATGTTGGAAAAGCCTCTCCCTCAGGCCCGGGTTCTGTTGATCCCCGCCGCAGCCTGCGACAACGAGGCCCGGTATCTGGCAGCGATCCAGCGGTGGGAGCTGGAACAGTTGGGCGTTCTGCCTGAACACATCACCATTTATGAATTGGACGGCTCTCTGGCTGAAGGGGAGGTCATGACCTACGACGTGATGTTTTTTACCGGCGGATGGGCAGAACACCTGCTGCGGCTTGTAAAAAACACAGGGTTTGACGCTGTCATCCAACGCTTTGTGTCTGCCAACAAGGTCTATGTGGGTGTAAGTGCGGGCAGTGTGCTGGCAACGCCGAACATCATGGGCTGCTTTGGCGGCGTGGACGACCCGGAGACTACTGCCCTTGGCCTGGTCAACGCCTATATTGACTGCCACTGCGATATGCAGCCGGACCTGGCTCCCAAGGCCCTGCCTCTCCCCCATGTGATGCTCCACTTCAACCAGGCCCTGGCGGTCAACAGCGCTGGGTATGAGCTTGTCGAGGACGCCAGCGCCCGCCACACCATCGACTGGTCCAGCCCTCCTGTCGTGGGCGTCGACGTGTTCCAAATTCAACTATAGCATAAAGTTATGGAAGGAGTACATCAAAATGAAAGCACCTATTACCTTTGCCATCTGCGGCTTCGGCGACCGGGGCAGCACCTATGCCTCCATGCAGGAGCTGTTCCCCGGCCGGATGAAAGTGGTGGCCGTGGCGGACCTGAACCCCAGCAAGGTCAAAAAGGCTCAGGCACTCTATGACATTCCCGATGAGAACTGCTTTGCAAGCGGAGAGGAAATGCTGGCCCATGAAAAGCTGGCCGACGTGATGATCGTCTCTACCATGGACCGCCAGCATGTGGACCATGCCATTCCCGCCTTGGAGCGAGGCTATCATGTGCTG
>NZ_JBQISV010000105.1:0-6615 GCF_056800975.1 Acutalibacter sp. | reverse complement strand
GCGTTGGTGGATACGGAGATGCCATTGTACATCCTGTGCGCGGTAGGAGCCAGCCTGCTGGTGCTTTTTCTGGCAACGGAGAGCGCCATTGTACCCCTGCTGTTTATGATCGGGCTCATCTTCCCCATCCTCTACAATTTTGGCTCTAATATTTTTTTAGGAGAGATCAGCTATATTACGCAAGCATTGTCGACCGTGCTGCAGTTGGGCGTGACCATGGACTTTTCTATTTTTCTTTTACACCGGTATGAGGAGGAAAAGTTACAGGAATCTGACAAGGAACGGGCAATGGCCCGGGCCATTGTCAACACCTTCTCCTCTATTACCGCATCCAGTCTGACCACCATTGCGGGGTTTCTGGCCCTTTGTACCATGCGGCTTACTCTGGGGCGGGACATCGGAATTGTTATGGCAAAGGGCGTAGCCCTGGGTGTGCTCTGCACCATCACCATTCTCCCCTCGCTGATTCTTACCTTTGACCGGGCAGTGGAAAGGCATCGCCACCGGGTGTTCATCCCCCAGCTCAAAGGGGCGAGCCGGTTTGTGGCAAAGCATCCCGGGCCAGTTATCGCGGTATTTCTGATTCTTATGGCGCCCTTCTCTCTGGCTCAGAGCAAGACCAGCGTATACTATACCCTGTTTGACAGCTTGCCTCAGGATTTGACCGGGATTGCCAGCACAAACAAGCTGCGGGATGACTTTGGCATGACCACCTCTCACTTTATTCTGGTCGACGAAAGCTTGACCAATGGAGAGATCAGTAATCTCTGCAATAAACTGAAGCAGGTGGAGGGCGTGACGCAGGCCGGTTCTGCGGAGGCATTTACGGAAGGAATTGATATGGCCTTTTTACCTGAAAATGTCCGTCAGCTGGCCCAGTCAGGGGGATACAAGCTGATTTTGGCCAACAGCGCCTATAAAAGCGGCACCGATGCCTTGAACGCCCAGTTGGAAGAGATAAACGCTTTGGTAAAGGCGGCAGACCCGCAGGGGGTAATCACCGGCGAGGGCGCCATGACAAAGGACCTGATTGAAATTGCGGACACGGACTTTGCCCATGTGAATGTGGCCTCTATCGCTGCGGTTTTTGTCATCATTGCCCTGAGCTTTATGAGCCTGTCGGTTCCGGTTCTGTTAGTGGCGGTTATTGAAGGAGCTATCTTTATCAACCTGGGCATCCCCTATTTTACAGGCACAACGCTGCCCTTTATTGCCAGTATTGTGATTGGGACAGTCCAGCTAGGGGCGACTGTTGACTACGCTATTCTGATGACCACCCGTTTTCGGGAGGAGCGGAGCATTGGCCGCACAAGCCGGGAGGCTGCCCAACTGGCCTGCCAATACTGCAGTCAAAGCATTTTGTCCAGCGGTTTGACATTTTTCGCTGCCACAGTAGGCGTTGCCGCAATCAGCAAAATGGAGCTGCTGAAGAGCATTTGTCTCCTGATCTCCCGGGGTGCGCTGGTCAGTATGGTGTTGATTATTCTGGTGCTGCCCTGCCTGCTGATGGTGTTGGAGCCTGTTATCAGGCACACTACATGGCGATGGCTCAAAAAGTCTGACAGCATATCGCAAGAACCTCTTCCGGATATGGACGATTTAAGAGAAAATAGTCCTAATATGCCTATGAAAGCCGATTGATTAGAAAGGAGCGCAAATTACGATGAAACCTGCTAAAAAATTTTTCTGTCTGGCTATGTCGGCAGTGTTGGCCGCCTCTATGGGAATGCCCGCGATTGCGGCCGGAGAATTGGAGAAAAAGGAGACCGTTTACACAATTTTGAACCCTGACGGCAGTCTGTCCAGCCAAAGCGTCAGCGTACACCTGCACCGGGAGGGCGGTCTTTCTGGTGTTGCCGATGAAAGCAGTCTTTCCGATATTGCCTGCACCAGCGGCGAGGGCGGGTTCACCCAGAACGGCCAGACCCTCACCTGGAATGTGGAGGCGGACGATGCCCATTATAACGGCAGCACGGAGAAACAGGCCCCTGTCAGTGCGGAGATCACCTACTGCCTAGATGGGACGGAAGCGCCTTTGGAGGAGCTTCTGGGCAAGTCCGGCCGGTTGTCCGTCTCGGTCCATTTTACCAATCATGAGACTGCTATCGTGACTGTCAACGGTCAGGAACGTCAGGTATGCGCCCCCTTCTTCACGATGGCAGCTGTGGTCTTGGATGAGAATGCCACAAATATTCAGGCGGAGCACGGCAGGACAGAGAGCTTCAACGGCAGACAGGCGGTGGGCTTCTTATGTCTGCCTGGCGTTAATGATAGTTTGGACGGGCTGCTCTCCGGCACAGATTTGGAAGATAAGCTTTTTGACACTGTGACAGTAGAGGCTGATGTGAAGGAGTTGACTGCTCCCACTATTTTTGTGGCCTGCGCTACAGACCCCGAGCTGTTGGAGGACACTGCTCTGGATGAATTGGAAAAGCTGGAAGGCCTGGGCGATGACATGGACGCTATGGAAGAAGCCATGACAAAGCTGCTGGACGGCGCGGCTCAGCTTGCCCAGGGGGCTTCTGAGCTGAGTACCGGCGCGGTCAAGCTCCAGGATGGGGTGATACAGCTGGACAACGGCGCGGCAAAGCTGCGCGACGGCACTGCCGCTCTGCAGAACGGCGCAAGTGCGCTGAACAGCGGCAGCGTCTCTGCCCGGGATGGGGCCAATGAGTTGAAGTCCGGCGCAGACCAGCTGGCCGCCGGACTGGGCAACCTGCAAAGCGGCGCAGGCGCGTTGTCTTCTGCCTGTCAGCAGCTGAAAACAGGCAGCGCGACTCTGGCTGCCGGGTTGAATACGCTTAATGAGCAAAGCGCTCCGTTGAACGCTGGGGCGTCACAGGTGTTGGAGGGCTCAGCCGCCCTGGCAGAGTCCTTGAGCCCAGAGGGAACGCTGGGCTCCGGTTCCCAGGCCTTTGCCGGCGCTCTGAGTGACGCGGCGGCACAGGGCTCGGCAGCGATGCAGCAGCTTCCCTCCCCCGAAGCCTTTGGGCAGCTGCTGGCAGGGGCAGGGATAGACCCGGAACAGCAAGCTCCGCTGCTGACTGCCTACACAAGCGCATACCAGGCGGCTGGGGGGCTTTCCTCCGGGATGGACCAACTGAACGCACAATACGCGCAGATCCAGGGAGGAATTCAACAGGCCGGCCAGGGAGCGGCTGCTCTGTATCAGGGTGCGGGCGCACTGTCACAGGGTACGGCAGAGTACACCCAGGGCGTAGCCAACGCTGCTGCCGGAGCCAACCAACTGGACAGCGGTCTGGCTCAGCTGGGCCAGCAGCTGCCGGGACTGACAGGAGGCGTCAACGAGCTGGCAGCTGGCGCGAACCAGCTGAGTGTTGGTGCAGGCAGTCTGCGCGACGGCAACGCCGCTCTGGCTGACGGCGCGGCTCAACTGGCCGCTGGGATTGATGAACTGGCTGCGGGAGCCGGGCAACTGACAGAGGGGATTCAGGCTTTGGTACGCGGTGCGGCTGAATTGGCAGAAGGCGCCTCCCGTCTGGCTGAGGGTTCCAGTGAGCTTCAGGATGGGCTGATCCGTTTTGACGAGGAGGCGATCTCAAAGTTGACCAGCAGTGTCGACCCGGAGCAATTAGAGGAGCTGAATGTGACGGTAGAAAGCATGAAGGAGCTGTTGAAATCCTACCAAAGCTTTTCCGGCGCAGCTGAGGGAACGCAGAGCTCGGTCAAATTCATTATGAAGACCAGACAGCCTGAGCAAAAAGCAGAGACTGAGGCTGTTGATGAGAAATACCCCACCGAGGAGTCCGGCAGTCTTTGGGAGCGGATCGTAGGACTGTTTCGCTGAGTGAAGCCATATAACAAAAAAGTGCCGTGTCAGCAATGCAAAGCTGACACGACACTTTTTTGTTCGGGCAGGAATTGCCTATTCATGATGGGGACGGTGCTGAAGGTCGTACACAAAGGAATAGAGGGTAGGAACCAGCACATTCAGGCATAGGGAGATCACAACGACCCATGGCGTGTTCAGTATGGCGGTGACGATCAGAATGGTGCCAGATATGATGCTGCACCGGCCTGCCAGACGGTGGGTGCGGTTCCAGTTTTCCGGGTCATGCAACGTCCATGGCAGTTTGAGGCCAAATGTGTAATTCTGCTGCACCTTGGGCAGATAGTTTCCCAGAACAATCTCCATGATTCCCACCAAACATATGCAGATAAACAGCATGTTGATCTTGGTGCCTAGTATGTAGGCATAAATCGCCATATTCATGACCAATGACACGATTGGCATCAGCCAGAACAACAGCGCAATGGGTTTTCTGCCTATGTTTTGAGATTTTGGGTCGGCGGACGTCAAAATGATGCAGAAAAGATGGGCTCCCAGCAAAATCAACGGCAGACCGAAAACGCCAAAGCCCTTGCCGCTCCAACCATCTGCTGTGCCGTCCAAACCAAAGTGCGTAGGCATGGTATCAGGCAGTTTGGGCCAAAGGACCAGCCCTACCAGAATTGGCACAAGAATAATCAGCGAAGTGGCCAGAAGCTTCCATTTATTCTGTTTCAGCATAACAGGACTCCCCTCCCTTTAGTTCAGCAATCCATAGCATGACTTCCTCCAGTACCGAAGTGTTCAACTCATAGAAGATGAACTTTCCCTCTCTTTGGTCCCGTACCAGCTCGGCCTCCTTCAATACGGACAGATGCCGGGAAACCGCTGCTCCGGTTACTGGAAAATGTTCTCCGATCTCCCCTGCCGACATTCTTCCTGACTTCAGCAGAGTGAGGATCTCTCTGCGAATCGGATCGGCCAGCGCTCGCAGGGTCATCTGCATAGTCCCATTTTTATCACTCCCAATCATTTAACTTTTAGCTTTAACGTTAAACGTAGTGTAACACGAATGACTGATATTGTCAAGAGTAAATTTGAAAGGAGCTAAAAATATGCAGAAAAGGACTGGTACAATGCCTGTACCAGCCCCTTGTTCTGTCAAATAATATGCAGATTACTTGCTCATGCCCTCAAATACAGCCACAGCGCAGGCCACAGTAGCGCCTACCATGGGGTTGTTGCCCATACCCATCAAGCCCATCATCTCCACATGCGCAGGCACAGAAGAGGAGCCAGCGAACTGAGCGTCGCCGTGCATACGGCCCATGGAGTCGGTCAAGCCGTAAGAAGCAGGACCAGCAGCCATGTTGTCCGGGTGCAGAGTGCGCCCGGTGCCGCCGCCAGAGGCCACAGAGAAGTACTTCTTGTCATTCTCCAAAGCCCACTTCTTATAGGTGCCGGCCACCAGATGCTGGAACCGGGTGGGGTTGGTGGAGTTGCCGGTGATGGACACGTCCACGCCCTCGTGCTTCATGATCGCCACGCCTTCCAGAACGTCGTTGGCGCCATAGCACTTGACAGCAGCGCGCTCGCCGTCGGAGAAGGGCTTGGTCTCCTCAATCTTCAGCTCGCCGGTGAAGAAGTCATAATCAGTCTTCACATAGGTAAAGCCGTTGATACGGGAGATGATGTAAGCGGCGTCCTTGCCCAGACCGTTGAGGATGATGCGCAGGGGCTCCTTGCGGGCACGGTTGGCGGTTTTGGCAATGCCGATAGCGCCCTCAGCGGCGGCGAAGGACTCGTGTCCGGCCAGGAAAGCGAAGCACTTGGTCTCGTCCCGCAGCAGCATAGCGCCCAGGTTGCCGTGGCCCAGGCCCACATTGCGCTGCTCGGCCACAGAGCCGGGAATGCAGAAAGCCTCCAAACCGATGCCAATGGCCTCAGCGGCCTCAGCGGCGGTCTTGACTTCCTTCTTGATTGCTACAGCGCAGCCCAAGGTGTAGGCCCAGCCGGCGTTCTCAAACGCAATGGGCTGCACGCCCTTCACAATGTCATAGGGGTCAAAGCCCTTGGACTTGCAGAGCTCCCGGGCCTCCTCCAAGCTGCCCAGGCCATACTCCGCAAGACATTTTTCAATCTTGGGCATTCTTCTTTCTTTGCCTTCAAACATGACGTCGTTAGCCATTTCGTTGTCCTCCTAAGTATAGTATGGGTCTGGAATTATTCTTCTCTGGGATCGATGTATTTGGCAGCGCCGTCGAACCTGCCGTACTGGCCGATATTATTCTTATATGCCTCATCGGGAGAGACGCCGTGGCGGATATCCTCCAGCATCTTGCCCAGCTTGACGAACTGGTAGCCGGTGACCTCGTTGTTCTCGTCCAGGGCCATCTTAATGACATAGCCCTCGGCCATCTCCATGTAGCGGACGCCCTTGGCTCCGGTGGAGAACATGGTGCCCACCTGAGAGCGCAGGCCCTTGCCCAGGTCCTCCAAACCCGCGCCAATGGGCAGACCGTCCTCAGAGAACGCGGTCTGGCTGCGGCCATAGGCCAGCTGCTTGAAGATTTCACGCATGGCAACATTGATGGCGTCGCACACCAGGTCCGTGTTCAGGCACTCCAGCAGGGTCTTGCCGGGAAGAATCTCAGCGGCCATAGCAGCGGAGTGGGTCATGCCGGAGCAGCCCAGGGTCTCAACCAGAGCCTCCTGGACGATGCCTTCCTTCACGTTCAGGGTCAGCTTGCAGGCGCCCTGCTGGGGAGCGCACCAGCCGATGCCGTGGGAAAGCCCGGAGATATCCTTAATCTCATAGGCCTTGA